>NZ_JBFUGN010000185.1:0-8473 GCF_056402895.1 Rhizobacter sp. P3_B12
GCTGAGCCCGATGCAGTACGAGGTGGCGCGCCACGCCGCCACCGAGCGCGCCTTCAGCGGCAAGTACTGGGATCACTTCAAGGCCGGCCGCTACGACTGCGTCGGCTGCGGCACGCCGCTGTTCGCATCCGACACCAAGTTCGACGCCGGCTGCGGCTGGCCGAGCTACTGGGAGCCGATCAACAGCGAGGTGATCGAGCGCGTGGTCGACCGCAGCCACGGCATGGTGCGCGTCGAGGTGCGCTGCAACAACTGCGGCTCGCACCTGGGCCACGTCTTCGAAGACGGCCCGGAGCCGACCGGCGAGCGCTTCTGCATCAATTCCGCGGCGATAGACTTCGCCCCCAAGCCGTAACTCCGGCCGCCACTTCGTCCCCGTCGACGCTCCCTGATGACCCTGCTGCTCGATTTCCTCCCGCTGCTGCTGTTCTTCGGCACCTTCAAGTTCGCCGATGCCAACAAGGACGCCGCGGCGGCCTTCGCGAGCGAGCATTTCGGCTTCCTGGTCTCGGGCGGCAGCGTCGGCCCCGGCGAGGCCGCGGTGCTGCTGGCCACGCTGGTGGTGATCGCCGCCACCTTGCTGCAGGTGCTCACGCTGAAGCTGATGCGCCGCAAGGTGCACACGATGCTGTGGGTCACGCTGGCCCTGGTGGTGGTGCTGGGCGGTGCGACGATCTGGTTCCACAACGCCACCTTCATCATGTGGAAACCCAGCGTGCTGTACTGGGTGATGGGCTTCGCGTTCTGGTTCAGCCAGAGCGTGCTGGGCAAGAACATCCCGCAGAAGCTGATGGGCGAGCAACTGGTGCTGCCGGCGGCCGTCTGGCAGCGGCTGAATTTCGCATGGGTCGCATTCTTCGGGCTGATGGGCCTGCTGAATCTCTACGTGGCCTACAGCTTCACGCAATCGACCTGGGCCACCTTCAAGGTGTTCGGCGCGACCGGGCTGATGCTGGCGTTCGTGCTGGGCCAGGGCGTCTACCTGAGCCGTCACCTGCCCGATGAGGACAAGGCCGCGCCGCCAGCCGATCCGGCCCCGGAACCCACGAAGGAGCGCGGTTGAGCATGTCCGTCAGTTCGCACGAGATCGAGGCCGCGCTGCGCGAGGCCCTGCAGCCTGAAAGCCTCGCGATCACCGACGACAGCCACCTGCATGCCGGCCATGCCGGCGCGCGCGAGGGGCGGCATTTCAGCGTGCAGGTGGTGAGCGCGCAGTTCAACGATCTGTCACGTCTGAAGCGGCACCGCCTCGTATATGATGCCCTGCGAACCTTGATTCCGCGCGGCATCCACGCCCTTGCCATCGAGGCCCGCGCACCGGGTGAACGCTGATCCGAAGACGTGACGGTGGCCCTCAGTGGCCCCACGGCAGCCCCCCCCCGATTTGCGACCCCGATATGCGACCCCGATCGTCAAGCCCGATAGCGCACCCATCCGATTCCCCGTTGAAAGGCCATAAGCCCATGAAGAAGTCGACCCTTGCCCGCCACGCCTCGATGCTGGTGATCAGTGCTGCCCTGCTCGTGCCGGCGGCGATGGCCCAGAACGTGGCGATCGTCAACGGCAAGCCCGTGCCGAAGTCGCGCGTCGAAGCGCTGATGGTGCAAGCCACCAAGCCCGGCCCGCAAGGCGCCCAGCCGCGCACGGCCGAACTCGAAGCGCAGGTGCGCGACGAAGTCGTGCTGCGCGAGATGTTCATGCAGGAAGCCGAGAAGCGCGGCCTGACCAACAGCACCGACTACAAGCAGCAGCTCGAGCTGGCCCGCCAGAGCATCCTGATCCGCGAGCTGTTCAGCGACTTCCAGAAGAAGAACCCGGTGCTCGACGCCGACGTGCAGGCCGAGTACGACAAGTTCAAGGCCCGTTCGGCCGGCACCGAGTACCACGCCCGCCACATCCTGGTCGAGAAGGAAGAAGACGCGAAGGCCCTGATCGCGCAGATCAAGGGCGGCGCGAAGTTCGAGGACCTGGCGAAGAAGAATTCGAAGGACCCGGGATCGGGTGAGAACGGCGGCGACCTCGACTGGGCCAACCCCGGTTCGTACGTGCCCGAGTTCTCGCAGGCGATGATCAAGCTGAAGAAGGGCGAGATGACGCAGGAGCCGGTGAAGTCGCAATTCGGCTACCACATCATCAAGCTGGAAGACACGCGCGATGCGCAGGTCCCGTCGATCGAAGAAGTGAAGCCGCAGATCCTGCAGGCCCTGGGCCAGCAGAAGCTCGCGAAGTTCCGCGACGAGATCCGCGCGAAGTCGAAGACGGACTACAAGTTCTCGACCGCGAACTGAGGCCGATCGGCTTTCGACGAAGGGCGCCTGCGGGCGCCCTTTTTCATTTCGCGGTTCATTCCCGACCTCTCGCGACGCGCCGCCGGGGCCACCGCGCTGGCATTCGCAGCCGACCTTGCTTCGATGACGAAGCGCTTGACTTTCCCATCATCGGAGGGTCGACACTGCGAGCCAGAACAGGAGAGCGCCATGCACCCTGCCGGCGACACGGCTCACGACCACGCACACCACCCTGCGGCCCCCACGCCACCCGAGGCGGCGCGAAAGCCCACGGCCGGTGACCCCGGCCAGGTCGAGTACACCTGCCCGATGCACCCGCAGGTGCGCCAGATGGGCCCGGGCAGCTGCCCCCTGTGCGGCATGACGCTGGAGCCGGTCGTGGCCAGCGCCGACAACGGCGAGAGCCCCGAGCTGCGCGACATGACGCGGCGCCTGTGGGTCGGGCTGGCGCTGACGCTGCCGGTGTTCGCGCTGGAGATGGGCGGACACCTGTTCGACCTCCATCACCTGATCGCCCAGCAGGCCTCGAACCGGGTGCAGCTGCTGCTGGGCACGCCGGTCGTGCTGTGGGCGGGCTGGCCGTTCTTCGCGCGCGGCGTGGCCTCGCTGCGCAACCGCAGCCTCAACATGTTCACCCTCATCGCGCTGGGGACGGGCGCGGCCTGGGTCTACAGCATCGCCGGCACCGTGGCGCCGGCGCTGTTCCCGGCCGCGCTGCGGCTCGAGGACGGGGCCGTGCCGGTCTACTTCGAAGCCGCCGCCGTCATCACCGTGCTGGTCCTGCTGGGCCAGGTGCTCGAGCTGCGCGCGCGCGAGAAGACCTCCGGCGCCATCAAGGCCTTGCTGAACCTCGCGCCGAAGACCGCCGTCCGGGTGCGCGCCGACGGCAGCGACGAGGCGGTCCGCATCGACGCCATCGTGGCAGGCGACCTGCTGCGGGTCAGGCCCGGAGAGAAGGTGGCGGTCGACGGCGAGCTCACCGAGGGTTCGGGGACGGTGGACGAATCCATGGTCACCGGCGAATCCATGCCGGTGACCAAGGCGCCCGGGTCCAAGGCGACCGCCGGCACGCTGAACCAGAGCGGTGGCTTCGTGATGCGGGCCGACAAGGTCGGCGCCGACACGCTGCTCTCGCAGATCGTGCACATGGTCGCGGCCGCACAGCGCAGCCGCGCGCCGATCCAGCGCATGGCCGACCAGGTGGCCGGCTGGTTCGTGCCGGCCGTCATCCTGGTGGCCGGGCTCACGTTCGTTGCCTGGCTGCTGCTGGGGCCGTCGCCGGCGTTCAGCTATGCGCTCGTCACCGCGGTGGCCGTGCTCATCATCGCGTGTCCGTGTGCGCTCGGCCTGGCCACGCCGATGTCCATCATGGTGGGCGTCGGCCGCGGCGCCCAGCACGGCGTGCTGATCCGCGACGCGCAGGCGCTGGAACGCATGGAGAAGGTGGACACGCTGGTCGTCGACAAGACCGGCACGCTGACCGAAGGCCGCCCCACGGTGGTCCACATCGAGCCCGCCCCGGGGGCCGGCGTCGACGAGGTGCTGCAGAAGCTGGCCAGCGTGGAGCGGGCCAGCGAACACCCGCTGGCGCAGGCCATCGTCAACGCGGCGCAGGAGCGCCGGCTGGACCTGCTGCCGGTGAGCGACTTCGATTCGCCGGTCGGCAAGGGCGTGCTGGGGACGGTGGACGGGCAGCCGGTGGTGTGCGGCAGCGCGAAGTTCCTGGCCGAGCACGGCGTCGACGCCACGCCGCTGGACGGCGCCGCGGAGCTCCAGCGTGCGCAATCGGCCACCGTCATCTTCGTGGCACTCGCGGGGCGGCTGGCGGGCTTCGTGGCCATTRCCGACCCCATCAAGGCCAGCACGCCGGCCGCGTTGCAGGCGCTTCGGACGGCGGGGGTGCGAATCGTGATGCTGACCGGCGACGGCAAGACGACGGCCGAGGCCGTGGCCCGCCGGCTCGGCATCGACGAGGTGGTGGCCGAAGTGTTTCCAGAGGACAAGGCCAAGGTGGTGCAGCGCCTGCAATCGGAAGGGCGCATCGTCGCGATGGCCGGTGACGGCGTCAACGATGCACCGGCGCTGGCGGCGGCCGAGGTCGGCATCGCGATGGGCACCGGCACCGACGTGGCGATGGAGAGTTCGGGCATCACGCTGCTGAAGGGCGACCTGATGGGCATCGTGCGCGCCCGCACGCTGTCGCGCGCGACGATGCGCAACATCCGGCAGAACCTGTTCCTTTCGTTTGCCTACAACGTGGCCGGCATCCCGCTGGCCGCGGGCGTGCTGTACCCGTTCTCCGGGCTGCTGCTGTCCCCGGTGGTGGCCGCCGCCGCGATGGCGCTGTCGTCGGTGAGCGTCATCGGCAACGCGCTGCGGCTGCGCACCGTGAAGGTGGATTGACGCGCCGGGCCCATCACGACAGAAACGACATCGTCGCGATGCTGCGCAAGCTCTAGGCCGTGAGGTCGAGCCGTCCCGCCTCGATGTGCAACTGCCTGTCGCAACGCGCCGCGATGCCGCGGTCGTGCGTGACGAGCACCAGCGTCGTGCCCGATTCGCGGTTCAGCTCGAACATCAGCTCCATCACCTTCTCGCCGGTCGCGAAATCGAGGCTGCCGGTGGGCTCGTCGGCCAGCAGCACCGCCGGCTTCACGACGAAGGCGCGCGCCAGCGCCACGCGCTGCTGCTCGCCGCCCGACAACACCTTCGGGTAGTGCGACAGCCGCTCGCTCAAGCCCACGCGGCGCAGCATCTCGGTGGCCAGGGCCCGCGCATCGCTGCGGCCCTGCAGCTCCAGCGGCAGCATCACGTTCTCGAGCGCATTCAGGTTGCCCAGCAGCTGGAAGCTCTGGAACACGAAGCCGAGTTGCGCAGCCCGCACCGCGGCGCGCGCATCCTCGCCGAGCGCGAAAAGATCGTGGCCGGCCAGGCGAACCGTTCCGGTGCTCGGCGTGTCCAAGCCCGCGATGATCGACAGCAAGGTGCTCTTGCCCGAGCCGGACGCACCGACGATGGCGGCCGATTGCCGCGCGGCGAGCGCGAACTCGATCTCGTGGAGAATGGTCAGCACACCGGTCGAGTCCTGCACCTGCTTGGTGACGCGCTCGACGGAAATGATGGATTCGGACATGAATGCTTCTGCAGGTAGACGGCTCACGCGACGCGCGTTGCTGGTTCACTGTACCTTGCTTGCCACGGCGAGCGCACTGCCGGGGGTTCAGGCCGCCGCGCCGCGCCGCGTGCTGGTGCTCGGCGACAGCCTGTCGGCCGAGTACGGCCTGCAGCGCGGCGAAGGCTGGGTCGCCTTGCTCGGCGAGCGCTTCGTGCGCGACAGGATCGCCGCGACCGTCGTCAATGCGAGCATCAGCGGCGACACCACCTCCGGTGGCCGTTCGCGCCTGCCGGCGCTGCTGAAGCAGCACCAGCCGGGCATCGTCGTGATCGAGCTCGGCGGCAACGATGCGCTGCGCGGCCTGCCGCTCGCGATGACGCGCGACAACCTGCTCGCGATGGTGCGCGCCGCCAAGCAGGCCGGCGCCAAGGTGCTGGTGGTCGGGATGCAGGTGCCGCCGAACTACGGGCGGCAGTACGGCGCCGACTTCGCGGCGCTGTTCGCCCAGGTCGCCAAGACGGAGGACACCGCCCTCGTGCCCTTCCTGCTGAAGGGCGTGGCCGATTCGCCGCAGGCCGACACGATGTTCCAACCCGACCGCATCCATCCGATCGCGAAGGCCCACCCGACGATGCTGGACAACGTCTGGGCAGGCCTGAAACCACTCTTGGGCTGACCCTCAGCGGTTGCTCTCGCGCTCGTTGCGGCGCTCGGGTCGGTCCTGGCGCTCCTGCCGCTGCTCGACGCGCGGCTGCTCCTGGCGTGGTTGCGCCTGCTGAGGCGCGCGCACCTCGGGCACACGCGGCGGCTGCTGGGGCTGCTGCGGTGCCTGCGGCTGCGGACGCTGCGGCGCCTGCGGTTGCTGCACCTGGGGCGCGGCCGGATGCTGCACCTGCGGTTGCACCGGTTGCTGCTGCTGGGGCACCGGGCGCGGCTGCAGTTGCGGCTGGCCGCCGACCGGCGCAGGCCGCTCGCCGCGGTCACCCCGCGGACGGCCCCGCGATTCGCCGTCCTGGTTCACCGGCATCGGATGGCGGCGCTCCGGCGTGTTCACCGACGGCGCCTGCGGCTGGGTGGCGTTCGCGACCGGCGGGCGGTTGCCGCCAGGCTGCTGGCCGGTATCGGGCACGTCGCGGCCCGGACGCGGGCGCGGCGTGTAGCCGGGCTGCTGCGGTTGCTGTTGCGGACTCTGCTGCTGCGGAGCCTGCCCCAGCTGGGGTTGCTGCGGCTGTTGCGGCTGCTGCGCCACCGGCGTGCCCGGCCGCTCCGGCCGGCCCCAGCCACCCTCGCCGCGGCCGTTGTTCTCGCCGCGGCCGTTGTTGTCACCGCGCCCGTTGTTGTCGCGCCCGTTGTCGCGCCCGTTGTCGCCACGGCCTGCGTTGTTGCCGGGCACGAGCGTGCTGCCCAGGTTGCTGCCGTTGTTCTCGCGTCGCCCCGGCGGCGGCGGAACGGGCTGCCGCGCGTCCGGCGCGAAGCTGACGCGGCCGGTGCGCGGGTCCTCCACACGCCGCCCACCGGCCTCGCCGCGCGCAGGCATCGGCATCGGCACCGGCGCGTCGACGCGTGGCCGTTCGCGCCCCATGTCGCGCAGCACGCGGTCGTTGACACGCGTCATCGCCGGCGCCACCGGCTGGCGGCGCTCCATCACCACCGCCGGCACCACGGTCACCGCATGCGGCATGCCGCGGTTGATGTAGTGCGTCTGCTGCACCACCGCCCCCGGGCTGTTGATGATGTTCGTGACGTTGGTGATGTTGGTCACGTGGGTCACGTTGACGTTGCGGATGTAGCGCGGGCTGACGCGGTAGCCCGGCACGTAGACCTCGCGCGGCGCGAGCGGGAACCAGCCGACCGACGGCGAGTTGCCGACCGAGATCGACAGGCTCAGGTTCGGCCCGCCCACCCACGCCMCCAGCGCCGGCGCATACACCGGCCGTGCGATGTAGGTGCCCGGCGTCCAGCACCAGGCGCTGCGGTGCCACACCCAGCGGCCGTAGTGGAACGGCGCGAAGCCCCAGGGCGCGTCGTCGACCCAGGTCCAGCCCCATGGGTTCACCCAGGCCCAGTGGCCCATGCGGTACGGCGCCCAGTCGGGGGCCACGTTGCGCGGGATCCAGATCGCACCGTAGTCGGGGCTCTGCTCCCAGCGGCCATAGCGGTCCAGGTCTTCGACGCCGGTCATCTCGGGCGAGACGTAGCGGGTCGAGACGCTGCGCTCCTCGCGCTGGTCGAGCGAGGCCACCCAGTCGGAGAACGGGTCGCGCACCGGGTCGGTGATGCTGTACTGCGTCGGCGCCTCGGGCTTGTCGCGCCAGAACTCGGCACGCTGGTTGGGCAACACCGTCAACGCGGTGCGGTCGCCTTCGAACTGCGCCTGGCCGCTCACCACCGTGACCTGGCTGGTGTCGTCGACGCGGTCGAAGCGGTAGCTGCCGGTGCGGTCGGTGCGAAAGCGCCCTTCCCCGGTCGCCACGCCGAATTCAGTAGCCGCCTCGCGGGTGCGCAGCCGCGCCGAGAGGCTGCCGCTCAGCAGTTGCAGGCTCAGGTGGTTGTCGTCGAGTTGCAGCACCTCGACCTCGGTGTTGGCGGCGATGCGCAGCGTGGTGGAGCCGATGCGGATCTCGGCGCGGCCGTCCTTCTCGGTCGACAGCCGATCGCCGGTGGTGACCGGCCGGTTGCGCGCCGCGGCGATCCATTCGGCGCTCTCGGGGGCGTAGACCCAGACCGCGCCGTCGACCTCGGAGAGCCGGCCGACACGGCCCGGCGGGTCTTCGTCGGCGGCCCGCGCGGGCTGCGCGAACAGCGCCAGCACGGAGATCAGCATCAGGCCGATCATCAAGCCCAGCCAGCGTGCAGACCGGGCGCCCATGCGGGCGGATGTAGCGATTCGGGTGCTGTTCGGCACGGCGAGCTCCTCACGTTGCATGGTCACGGTCCGGTGGGACCGCGCGGAACCGGTGAGGTTCCAGCGGGCACAACGTGTCAGACCGTGACGCCGCTGACCGCAGAAACCTTTCTTCGCAAAGCAGCCGAAGAAAAGCCGTCAGTCGTCGTCGTTCGGGTCCAGGTC
>NZ_JBFUGN010000186.1:0-8451 GCF_056402895.1 Rhizobacter sp. P3_B12
ACCCGCGCCACCACGCTGTGGCGGCCGTCGGCCAGCCCGCGCACGTCGAAGGCCAGGAACTGCACGTCACCGTCAGTGCCCCGAGAGAGGCCCACGGATTGGCCATCCACGAAGAAATCCACGCGGTGGACGTTGACGATGTTCTTGACGGCGGAGAACCGGACCAGCCCGAAATTGCCGTCCACGCTGGCGGTGACGGTGGGCGGCTCCGGGGGAGTGCTGCTGCGCTGGACCACGAAGCTGACTGCGCTGGAATCCTTGCTGTTGCCGGCCGCGTCGCGGGCTCGCGCAACCACGCTGTGCGTGCCGTCGGCGATCAAGTTGATCGAGATCGGCAGCGAGAACCTGCCCTCGTTGGGCTTGGTGGCGATGGTGCCTTCCAGCGCATCGCCATCCATCCGGAACACGACCTCGGTCACGCCCACGTTGTCGGAAGCCGTGGCGGTGAAGGTGACGGTGTCGCTGCCCACGTTCACGCTGGCGGACACCGTGGGTGCCGCGGTGTCCGGCACCGGAGCGGGGGCCGGCGCGCCCAGGCCCGGTGGGGGCGGGGCCGCCTCGCCACCGCCTCCCCCGCCGCACGCGCTCAGCAGCACGCACAGAACGCCGGACCAGAGCTGTTGCTGGCGGGATTTCAGAAGAGGAGAGGGTGAGGGCATGAAGCTATGAAACGTGGAGGTGAGGGAAGCGCATCAACGCGTGGGTGCACACGTTCATGTTCGTAGGAGACGGTGGAGAGTTGCTGCTCCAGCACGGTTGTCGCGGACTCGTCGGGGCGCACGAGACAGAGGTCCGCATACCAGCCTCGGTCCGCCATCTGCTTCATGCCGAGGGCGATGCCGGCATTGATCTTGGTGGCGTCGAAACCGGGCGGCAATGCCGGATCCGTGAAGTCGACCGTCTCAGGTTGCTGGCCCACGAACAGTACCTTCTTCGCCTCCTGGGATTTGCTCATCTTCATCTCCTGGTTGTTGATCGGGTTGCAGGGTTGGCCATGGCCACGATGTGCCGTCCGGTCCTTCGTTCGCGGGTGCCACCAAGGTGATATGACAAACTCATTGAAGCGCGATCAGCCCGGGCAGTCTGCCAGACGGCGCACATGGCAGCGGGAACACGGTGTTCCCGTGGCGGAACGGTCGCTTGTTTACGATTGAGGCTCCCCGCAGAGGTATCCGGCCCTCAAGCGGCCCTCGCTGGTTCACTTTGAGTCAATCCTTCGGCTTCGGGTACAACGTGCTGTCCGATCTGCTGCCGGAGTTCCTGGAGCGCTACCCCGATGTCAACGTGGCGCTGGAGCTGACCCGTCGAACCGTTGACCTGATCGCTGAGAGCGTCGACGTCACGGTGCGCATAGGACCGACGACCGACTCGCAACTCATCGCAGTCGGGCTCGGGACGATACGGCGAGGAGAAGAGGTTCGAACTCAAGCCGCGTCTGAGCATCAACGATCCTCTGTTGATTCACCGACAAGTGGTTGCCGGCGTCGGCCTGGGGTGCCTGTCGGGCTACCTGTGTGCGCCCGATATCAAGGCCGGACGACTTGTTCACTTGTTTCCGGAATGGACTCTTCCGCCGGTGGAGGTCAGCGTAGTCTTCCCGAGCAGCCGAGAGTTGTCGCCGACCGTGAGGGCTTTTGTGGAGTTCCTGAGTCTTGACGACGATTCATCACTCGATCCATCCCGAGGATCGCGAGGTCATGGTTGGGATGCGCGAGCAGGTAGCGCCCATGAAGGGGAGAGYAGCGACCGCAGGTATCCGATCCATCAGTTTGGGAAACGCTGATCGAAGGCCCGCATCCCGGCACGCCGTATGCGTGCCGGAGGGCGTCGAACTGAGAGGGAGGACACGCGCGGCCAAGGCATTGGTCGGCGGCTTTGCGGGGCGTTGCTAGGACGCCTGGCTGAACTGGGGTACTTAGGTCGAATGCCAATCCGGGTCCCCGCTTGACACCATACCGATTGATCGGTATTGTCTCCATACCGACCAAGCGGTATGGAGTGCGGGATGTTGGAACTCGCCGAAGGCCCCAAGAGAAAGCTGCTCGACGCGGCGCTGCACGTGATTCGCGTGCAGGGGTATGCCGGCAGCTCGGTCGATGACATCTGCCGCGAGGCAGGTGTCACCAAGGGCAGCTTCTTCCATCACTTCAAGGGCAAGGACGACCTGGCCGTCGCTGCCACCGAGCACTGGACGGGCGTCACCGGCAACCTCTTCGAAAGCGCCCCGTTCCGCAGCGTGGCCGATCCGCGTGAACGCGTGCTGGCCTACATCGACTTCCGCGCTGCGCTGATCCAGGGCGACCTGCCCGACTTCACCTGCCTGCTGGGCACCATGGTGCAGGAGACCTACAGCACGCACCCCGACATCCGCGACGCCTGCAACCGGGCCATCCTCTTCCACGCCAAAACCGTGGCGGCGGACCTGGTCGAGGCCAAGCGCCTGCATGCACCCAAGGCGAAGTGGGATCCGCTGGATGTCGCGCTCTTCGCGCAAGCCGCCATCCAGGGTGCCTTCATCCTTGCCAAGGCCCAGCACGATGCCGCCGCGGCCCGCCGCGCCATCGCGCACCTCCACCAGTACGTGGCGTCGCTGCTGCCGGCAGCGCCCCTCGCGAGCGCCACCCGTTCCCGTCCTTCCCCCTCGGCTGCACGGCGCGGTCGCGCCTGAGCCTTCAACCACCCCAGGAGACATCCATGCAAAAGCTGACCCCCTGCCTCTGGTTCAACTTCAACGCCGACGAGGCCGTCGAGCACTACCTGTCGATCTTCAGGAACGGCAAGGTGCTCGAGGTGTCGCACTACGGTGACGCGGTGCCCTCGCTCAAGGGCAAGGTGTTGACGATGCGCTTCGTCATCGAGGGGCAGGAGTTCATGGCCCTCAACGCCGGCCCGCAGTTTCCGTTCACCGAGGCGATCTCGATCTCGGTGGACTGTGCCGACCAGGCCGAGGTCGACCGCCTGTGGGCGCGCCTGAGCGAAGGCGGCTCCACCGGCCAGTGCGGCTGGCTGAAGGACAAGTTCGGTCTCTCGTGGCAGATCGTGCCACGCGCCATGATCGACATGCTCAAGAGCCCCGACGCCACCAAGGCACAGCGCGCGATGGCCGCGATGATGCAGATGACCAAGCTCGACATCGCGGCGCTGCAAGCTGCCTTCGACGGCAAGTGAGGCCACGATGGACCGCCGGACGAGCCTCACGATCCTGATGACCGGCATCGTCTTCGGCGAGCAACCACGCTGGCACGAAGACCGCCTGTGGTTCTCCGACTGGGGCTCGCGCGAGGTCATTGCGGTTGATCTCGATGGCAACAGCGAAGTCGTCCTGCGGGCGCCGTCGTTTCCATGCTGCGTCGGCTGGCTGCCGGATGGGCGTTTGCTTCTCGTTTCGGCGCGGGACGGCCTTCTGCTCCGCAAGGAGTTGGATGGCAGGCTGGTGACCCATGGCGACCTGAGCCAGGTCTCCACGCCGCCAGCGGGAAACGAACTGGTCGTGGACGGACGGGGCAACGCATACGTCAACGGCATCGGCTTCGACCTCATGGCCGGCGAGCCGTTCRCTCCGGGCATCGTCGCTCTGGTCAGTCCCAATGGATCGGCTCGTCGGGTGGCCGATGGCCTCGCCTTTCCGAACGGCATGCTGGTCACGCCCGACAACGCGACGCTGATCGTCGCGGAGTCCTACGCGAATCGGCTCTCTGCCTTCGACATCAGCGCGGATGGCAGCCTGTCCGGGCGGCGGGTGTGGGCGGATCTTGGCGATGGTGTCCCGGACGGCATCTGTCTCGACGCGGACGGTGCCGTCTGGTACTCGGACGTCCCCAACAAGCGTTGCGTGCGCGTTCGAGAAGGCGGTGAGGTGCTGCAGAGGGTCGAGATAGACCGCGGCTGCTTCGCCTGCGCACTCGGTGGTGCGGACGGGCGTACCTTGTTCATGATGGCGACCACATGGAACGGTCCCACCGGCATGTTCGCCGAGCCTCGCACGGGTCAAGTCCTCACCGCCCAGGCTCCGGCACCCGGCGTCGGCTGGCCTTAGGGTGAGGTGACGATTGGGCGTGGCCGCTGGGCGACTGCTCTTGCCGAGAGGCGACCTTCATCGATCCGGACGGATCCACCCGAAGCGGTGCCGGCTCTGTCTGAACGGCTGCACTCGCGAGCCGCGAAGTATTGATCTCCCAGCTCCCTGCCGAGCAGCCCGCCAGGCTCAGGCCACCGCACCGATCGCCTGGCGCCGCGGCAGCCGCGTGAACGCCAGCGCCGACAGGAAGGCCCCGATGCCCAGCGCGAATGCGCCGATGAACAGCCACGCATAGCTGGACCACGCGTCGTAGATCAACCCGCCCAGCACCGGCCCGAGCGCCATGCCGAGGCTGCTGGCCATCGTGATGCCGCCGATCACCGTGCCCATCATGCGCAACGGAAAATTCTCGCGCGCCAGCACGGCGAACAGCGGCATCACGCCCGCATAGGTGAAACCGAACAACGCGGCGACGGCGTAGAAGCTCCCCAGCTGGCGCGCGGCCACATAGCCCAGCACCACGATCGCCTGGGCGAGCAGCGCCAGCACCAGCACGCGCGCGGCCCCGAAGCGGTCGCCCAGCAGCCCGAACACGAGGCGCCCGCCCATGCCCGCGAGCCCTTCCAGGCTGTAGATCGACACCGCCGCCATCAGCGGGATGCCGCAGGTGACGGCGTAGCTCACCGTGTGGAAGATCGGCCCCGAGTGGGTGGCGCAGCTCAGGAAGCTCGTCAGCACCAGGATCAGGAACGGCGCGGATCGCATCGCCTGCCCGACGGAGGTGGCCGGCTCCGGCGCCGCGCCCGGTGCCGCTGCAGACGGGGCTTGCGCAAGCGCCGGCGGGCGGCGCACCAGCAGCGCCACCGGCACCATGATGGCCGCGGCCAGCGCCGCGATGACCTGCAGCGAGGTTCGCCAGTCGTGGCCCTGCACCAGCCACGCGGCCAGCGGCGACATGGTCATCGGCGCCATGCCCATGCCGGCCGACACCAGTGACACCGCCAGGCTGCGCCGCGTGTCGAACCACCCGGTGACGCACGCCATCATCGGCGCAAAGATGGCTGCCGCGCTGAAGCCGACGACAGCGCCGAACGACAACTGGAACGCGAGCAGCGAGGTCGCCAGGCTGGACAGCGCGAGCCCGGCGGTGAGCAGCACGGAGCCGGCCAGCACCGCGATGCGCGGGCCCACGCGGTCGCTGAGCCAGCCCCAGGCGATGCTGCCGAGCGCGAGCGCCACGAAGGCCAGTGTCATCGCGGTGGAGATCCCCGTGGTGGACCAGCCCGTGTCCTGCGCGATCGGCCGCAGGAACACCGGCAGCGAGAACAGCCCGCCGATCGCCACGCAGCCGAGCACGCCGCCTGCGGCCACGATGATCCAACGGTAGTGCGCGTGCAGCGCGTCGGTCCGCAAATGCATGATTCGGTCCTTTGTCGATCCGTGGCGTGGTGGAACGATTCCACCGCCTCACCCCCACGACGAACGACGACCGGCCGAATCGACAACTCAGCCCGCCAGCGCCTTCATCTGCGCGTACAGATCCGCCTTCCCCTCGAAGCCGATCCCCGGCAGCTCCGGCAAGGTGACGTACCCGTTGTCGACCTTCACGCCGTCGGGGAAGCCGCCGTAGGGCTGGAACAGGTCCGGKTACGACTCGTTGCCGCCCAGGCCCAGCCCGGCCGCGATGGCCAGCGACATCTGGTGCCCGCCATGCGGCACGCAACGCGATGCCGACCAGCCGTGCGCCTTCAGCATCTCCAGCGTGCGCAGGTACTCGACCAGCCCGTAGCTCAGCGCGCAGTCGAACTGCAGCCAGTCGCGGTCGGGCCGCATGCCCCCGTAGCGGATCAGGTTGCGCGCATCCTGCATCGAGAACAGGTTCTCGCCGGTGGCCATCGGCCCGGCATAGTGCTGCGCCAGCTCGGCCTGCAAGGCATAGTCGAGCGGATCGCCAGCTTCCTCGTACCAGAACAGGTCGTACTGCGACAGCGCCTTCGCATACGCGATGGCAGTCTTCAGGTCGAAGCGCCCGTTCGCGTCGACCGCCAGCTTCTGCCCCGGCCCCAGCAGGCGCAGCACGGCCTCGATGCGCTTGCAGTCTTCGGCCAGCGACGCGCCGCCGATCTTCTTCTTCACGACCGAATAGCCGCGGTCGAGGTAGCCGCGCATCTCGCGCTCCAGCCCCTCCAGGCCCTGGCCCGGCCAGTAGTAGCCGCCCGCGGCATAGACGAACACCTTGCGGTCGGCGCGGCCGTTGCCGTAGCGCTCGGCCAGCAGCTGGAACAGCGGCTTGCCTTCGATCTTCGCCACCGCATCCCACACCGCCATGTCGATCGTGCCGACCGCCACCGAGCGCTCGCCGTGGCCGCCGGGTTTCTCATTCGTCATCATCGTCGCCCACACCTTGTGCGGATCGATGTTGTCGCGGTCCGCATCGAGCAGGCTGGCCGGATCGRCCTCCTGGAGGCGCGGCAGGAAGCGTTCGCGCATCAGCGCGCCCTGGCCGTAGCGCCCGTTGGAATTGAAGCCGTAGCCGATCACCGGCTTGCCGTCGCGGATCACGTCGGTGACCACGGCGACCAGGCTCAGCGTCATCTTCGAGAAGTCGATGTACGCGTTGCGGATGCTGGACTGGATGGGCTTGGTCTGTTCGCGGATCTCGATGATCTTCATGGTGGTGGGTTCCTGGGGAGTGTTCAGCGCGGCAGCGAGGCGCCGCCGCAGATCTGGATGTCCTGGCCGGTGATGGCCGCCGCCGCCGGCGAGAGCAGGAAGCCCACCAGCGCGGCGATCTCGTCGGGGCGGATGAGCCGCCCGATCGGCGGCAGCACCGGCGTGGCGGCCTGCCGGGCGGGGTCGTCGGTCATCGCGGTCTGCGTGGCCGCGGGCGACACCACGTTGACCGTCACGCCGTGCGCCACCACCTCGGCCGCCCAGCTGCGCGACAGGCCGGCCAGCGCCGCCTTGGTCGCCGCATACTGGCTGCGGCCGGCCTTGCCCTGCGCGASGCGGCTGCCGATCAGCACGACGCGGCCGTGCCCCGCGGCCGCCATGGCCGGCAGCAGCCGGTTGCCGATGCGCTCGGCGGCATCCACGTGCAAGCGCCACATCAGCTCGCCGTCGGCGGCCTGCAGGCTGCCGAGGCTGCCCACGCGCAGCACGCCGGCGGCATGCACGAAGGCCTGGGCGGCGGCCAGGTGCTGCAGCACGGCCTCGGTCGCCGCGCCGTCGGCCAGGTCGACGCGCAGGGCGTGGAAGTGCAGGTGCTCGAGCGTCGCCGGCCCCAGGTCGAGGCCGCTGACGAGCCAGCCGTCTTCGAGCAGGGCCTGCGCGATGGCCCGCCCGATCCCGGAACTGCTGCCGGTCACGACCGCATGGCGTTCACTCGGCACGGATCTTCCCCTCGGTCACGATGCGCTGCGACAGCGCCATGTCGTCCTTCTGGAAGCGCACGAAGTCGTCGATCGAGCCCGGCGTCAGCAGCAGCCCCTGCGGCGTCAGCTGCTCGCGCATGTCGGTGGCCAGCGCCTTGTTGACCTCGGCATTCAGGCGCACCGCGATCTCCTTCGGCAGGCTGGCCGGGCCCCACAGGCCGTACCAGCTGTAGAACTCGTAGCCCGGCACCGTCTCGCCGACGGTCGGCAGGTCGGGCTGGCTGGGCACGCGGTTCTTCGACGTGACGGCCAGCACCTTCAGCTGGCCCGCCTTCGCGAACGACGCCGAGCCGAGGATCGGGTCGATGAAGGCATCGACGCTGCCGCCGATCAGGTCCTGGTAGGCCGGTGCGGACCCCTTGTACGGCACGATCAGGTATTCCATCTGGCCGGCGCGGCGCAGCATCTCGGTGCTCAGGTGCCCGGCCGAACCGGTCGAGCCGATCGCGAAAGTCAGCTTGCCCGGGTGGGCGCGCGCGTAGGTCAGCAGGCCCTTGACGTCGTTGAACGGCAGGTTCTTGTTGACGGCGATCGCCAGCGGCGCCTTGGCCACCAGCGCCACCGGCGCGAAATCCTTGACCACGTCGTAGGCGGCGGTCTTCTGCGTCATCGGCGTGGTGGTGAAGGTCGWCGCGCTGAACAGCAGCGTGTAGCCGTCGCCCGGTGCGCGGGCCACCGCCGAGGCGCCGATGGTGCCGGCACCGCCCGCGCGGTTGTCCACGATCACCGTCTGGCCGAGTTGCTGGCCCAGCTTCTGCGCCAGCAGCCGGCCCACCACGTCGAGCGTGCCGCCGGGCGGGAAGGGGATGACCATCGTGATGGGCTTGGCGGGCCAGGGTTCGGCGGCGCGGGCGCCGGTGCCCAGGCCGAGCAGCGCGGCAGCCGTGGCGGCGGCGCAAAGAAGGAAGTGTTGGCGGTTCATGTGCGTCTCCTCAGCGCTTGAGCAGGCCGGCCTGGGCGACCGCTGCACGCAGCGCGGCCATCTCGGCATCGTTCGGC
>NZ_JBFUGN010000187.1:0-8442 GCF_056402895.1 Rhizobacter sp. P3_B12
AGCCACGGCTGCGCGCCGGGCTGTGCGGCCATCGCGGTGAGCCGGTCGGCGACGCAACCGCAGCGCTCGGCCAGCACCAGCGTCGCGGTCTCGACCGACAGGTAGGTCAGCACGGTGCGGGACGCGGTGAAGGTCATGCCGGCATTGACACCGGGGTGCTTGTCGCTGGCCGGCATCGCCGACAGCGCGCTGCCCATGTCGCCGAGCATGTGCATCAGCGCGAGCGTCTGGTCGGCCATCTCGCGCCGGCGCGCGGTGGCGGTCTCGGAGCGCGGCGTCACGTCGGCGAGCGCCGACAGCAGGCGCAGCATCAGCTCGTAGCAGACGTTGGCGACGTCGAGCAGCGCGGCGGCCGGCTCGGCGGTGACGTGCACCCGCAGCCCGGCGACGACCGGGTTGCGCATCACCGGGTTGCGCGCCGCCGGGCGGGCCGGCTCGAAGCCCGGGCGGCGCGCCTTCAGCCCCTGCCATTCGCTGCGGATGGCGCAGAAGCGCGCGTAGTGCGAGCCGCTCTTGTTCTCGCGCGAGCCTTCGCCCTGGTGCACGATGAACTCGACGGCCTGGCGCGCCTCGGCCAGCGTGCCGACGGTCATCAGCCCGGGCAGGCGGAAATCCTGCGTGGCCAGCTGCGCCGCGCGCGGCCCGATGAACACCTTCGCCTCGCCGCCGTGCTGCACCAGCAGCTCGCAGCTCTCGGCGATCGATTCGTACAGCTCGCCGACGGTGGTGTAGTCGTCCGGCAGCATCGACAGCCGGCCGGCGACGGCGCGGCGGTGGTAGCTGGTCTTCTCGTAGCGGGTGCCGTCGCGCTCGGCCACGTCGGCCGGCCGCTCGAGGTAGACGAAGTGGTCGAGCGTGGCCTCGTCGAACGGCGCGAGCTCGACCGCGATGTCGGCCGGGAACAGCCCCGCCGCGATCGGGAAATTGAAGCGCCGGTAATGCGGGCGGGCGCCGATCGCGACCGCGATGTTGTTGGCCAGCGCCAGGTGCAGCATCTCGTCGGTGGCGATCGCGATGATCTCGCGGCGCCAGCGCTGCACCGCGGCGAGTTCGTCGGGCTCGAGCCCCTCGTCGGCGTGCTGCTTCAGCGAGAACGCCGCATAGAGGTAGGTGCACATCAGGCAGTGCTCGATCTCGGCGGCCTCGGCGAGCATGCCGACGAGCTGGGCGCGGTGGGAGGCAGGGGTCATGGCCGGCAGCATGCCGGGGAGGGCGCCGCGATGCAAGGGCGGGGCGCGAGAGCCCGACTGCTACGCTCGTGCGATGAACCCACCTCCGCTCTGGCAGGCCTCGGTGCCTGTCTTCCTGCGCTACCTGGAACGGCTGCGCCGCTGGCTCGACCTGGCGCAGGCCCACGCGCCCGGGCCGGGCGCCGAACGCCTGCTCGGCGCCCGGCTGGCCGACGACATGAACCCGTTCGYGACGCAGGTCGTCATCGCGGCGAACTTCGCGTTGCGCGCCTGCCATCCGCTCGCCGGCTTGCCGGTTCCTTCGCCGGACGAACCCGGCGCTGGTTTCGACGGGCTGCGTGCGCTGGTCGATCGCGTGACGGCGATGGTGCGCGAGCTGCCGCAGGAGCGGTTCGACGGCGCCGAGTCCCGCACGCTGGAGAGCCGCGCCGGCGATGCGCTGGTGCGCCTGCCGGCCACCGAGTTCCTGCAGCTCTACGCGCTGCCGAACTTCTTCTTCCATCTGACGACTGCGTACGCGATCCTGCGCAGCCGGGGCGTGCCGATCGGCAAGGCGGATTTCGACGGCCTGCATGCCTATCCGCCGGCCGGCAGCGACGGCGCCGGGGCGACCGAAGAGCGCCGTGCCGAAGAACTCCGCGAGATCGAGCGTTCGCGGCTGCGCGCGCTGGTCGACGGCGACATGCTGCTCGCCCGGCACCTGCATGCGCCGCAGTTCCAACTGGTCACGCCGGCCGGCCGCGCGTTCACCCGCGACGAGTACCTCGGCAGGATCGAGCGTGGCGAGCTTCGCTACCTGCGCTGGGAGCCCGGTGCGATCGACGTCCGCCTGCAGGCCGACAGCGCGGTGCTGCGCTACCAGGCCATGCTGGCCTTCGAACCGGACTCGCCGTTCCGGTGCTGGCACATCGATGCGTACGAGCGGATCGATGGGCGCTGGCAGGTGGTGTGGTCGCAGGCGACGGCGATCAAGGACAGGGATGGCGAGCGCAACGGCTCTCGTTCATGAACCCGCAGCCGCCATCTGTGGCAAGCTGTGCCGCTCATCGTCATGCGCCGCGGAGATTCGTCATGCCTACCCGCATTGAAGTACTGGAAGCAGAAGTCCTGTCCCTGTCGCCGGATGACCGGTCGCGCCTGCTCGAGCGGCTGATTGCCAGCCTGGACGCCGATCCGGACATTCAGGAATCCTGGATCGAAGAGGCCCAGCGTCGCGAAGCCCAGGTTGCCGATGGCACCGTCGGCTTTGCGGCCGGCGACGAGGTCGTGGCCCGTCTGAGGGCCAGTCTGCGGTGAGCTATGTCGTCCTGCCGGCCGCCGAGCAGGAGTTGGCGAGCGCCCTGGAGTTCTACAGGCAGCGAGGCGGCCGAGCACTGGCAGAGGCGTTCGTCGCCGAATTCGAACGTCTTGYCAGGCTGCTGGTGTCCAACCCACATCTCGGTACGCTGGCGGCGCAAGGGCTTCGCATCCATCCCCTGCGCCGCTTTCCGTATTCGATCGTGTACCGCGTCACATCCGAGCGAATCGAAGTGCTCGTGGTCGGACATCACCACCGAAGGCCCCGCTACTGGCGGGGTCGGGCTTAATTCGCCGCCCCCGCGTCCTTCCACCCCCCACCCAGCGCCTTGTACAGCGTCACCAGGTTCTGCGCCTGCAGCGCCTGCACCTGCACCACCGCCTGCTGCGCGGTGAACAGCGAGCGCTGCGCATCCAGCACGTCGAGGTAGCTCGCCGCGCCGTTGCGGTAGCGCAGGTCGGCCAGGCGGTAGCGCGCCTGCTCGGCATCGGCCTGCGCACGCTGCGCCCGCGCCTGCTCGCCGAGCGTCGCGCGGCCGGCCAGCGAATCCGAGACCTCGCGGAACGCGGTCTGGATCGCCTTCTCGTACTGCGCCAGCGCGATCTCGCGGCCCACCTTCACGCTGTCGAGGTTGGCCTTGTTGCGCCCCGCGTCGAAGATCGGCAGCGTCGCCTGCGGCTGGAAGCTCCAGCCGAACGAGCCGCTCTTGAACAGCCCCGACAGCTCGTTGCTCACCGAGCCGACCAGCCCGGTCAGCGTGATGCGCGGGAAGAACGCCGCGCGCGCCGCGCCGATGTTGGCGTTGGCCGCGATCAGCTGCTGCTCGGCCGCGCGCACGTCGGGCCGGCGGTTCAGCAGGTCCGATGGCAGGCCGGCCGGCACCTCCGGCAGCACCTGGTCGGCCACCAGCGGCACGCCCGCCGGCAGGTCGTCCGGCAGCGCCTGCCCGAGCAGCAGCACCAGCGCGTTCTCGTCCAGCGCGCGCTGGCGCGTCTGCTGCGCGAGCGACACGCGGGCCGCCTCGAGCAGCGATTCGGCCTGCCGCAGGTCGAGCTCCGAGCTCGCGCCGTTGTCGAACTTCAGCCGCGTGAGCTTCTGCRAATCCTCGCGCGTCTTCAGCGTCTGCTTCGTCACCTCGAGCAGCTCGTCGTCGGCCAGCAGGTTGAAGTACCCGTTGGCGACCGACGCGATCAGGCTGATCTGCACCGCCTTGCGCGTCTCCTCGGTGGCCAGGTACTGCGCGAGCGCCGCCTGGCTCAGGCTGCGCACCCGGCCGAACAGGTCGAGCTCGTACGACGAGACCGCCAGGCCCACGCTGTAGGTGCTGGTGATGGTGTCGGGCCCGGCCGTCTGGCGCAGGCCGCTCGCGGCCGCGTTGACCGTCGGCCATTCGTCGGCGCGCCTGATCTGGTAGGCCGCGCGCACCTGCTCGATGTTGAGCACCGCGACGCGCAGGTCGCGGTTGTTCCTCAGCGCGAGCTCGATCAGCCGCTTCAGGCGCTCGTCGGCGAAGTAGCTCTGCCATTCGACGTCGCTCGCCTTCGGGCCGGGGCGCGGGGTCGTCGCCTCGCCGGCGAACGAGCCGGGCACCGGCGCCGGCGGGCGCTCGTAGGTCGGGATCATCGTGCAGCCGGCCGCGAGCAGGGCGCTGGCGATCAAGGCCAGGGCAGGGGCCGGGCCGTGCAGCGGCCGGGGGCTTCGGAAATCACTCATGGGAACCATCCTTCGGCGCGCCATTCAGTTCATGCGCGTACATGCGGCGCTGCCGCTCGCTGCCCTTGAAGATGCGGCGCACCACGACGAAGAACACCGGCACGAAGAACACTGCCAGCAGCGTCGCGGTGAACATGCCGCCCATCACGCCGGTGCCGATCGCGCGCTGGCTCGCCGAGCCCGCGCCCGACGCCACCACCAGCGGCAGCACGCCGAGGATGAAGGCCATCGAGGTCATCAGGATCGGCCGGAAGCGCAGGTGCGCCGCCTCCAGCACCGATTCGACCACCCCCTTGCCCTGCGCATGCAGGTCCTTCGCGAACTCGATGATCAGCACCGCGTTCTTCGCGCTCAGGCCGATCACCGTGATCAGGCCGACCTTGAAGTAGATGTCGTTCTCCAGCCCGCGGAAGGTGGCCGCCAGCACGACACCGAGCACGCCGAGCGGCACCACCAGGATCACCGACAGCGGGATCGACCAGCTCTCGTACAGCGCCGCCAGGCACAGGAACACCGCGAGCAGCGAGAAGCCGAGCAGGATGAACGCGGTCGAGCCCGACAGCTTCTCCTCGCGCGACTGGCCGGTCCACTCGAACGCGAAGCCCGGCGGCAGCTGGCCCGCGAGCCGCTCCATCTCGGCCATCGCCTCGCCGGTGCTGCGGCCGGGCGCGGCATCGCCCGCCAGCCGCATCGTCGGGTAGCCGTTGTAGCGGATGGTCTGCACCGGGCCGCTGATCCAGCGCGTCGTCGCGAACGCCGACAGCGGCACCGGCTGGGCCTTGCTGTTCAAGGCGTTCAGGCGCAGCAGGTCGTCYGGCTGCATGCGTGCCGGCGCATCGGCCTGCACCACCACGCGCTGCAGGCGGCCGGCGTTCGGGAAGTCGTTGATGTAGGCCGATCCGAGCGCGGTCGAGAGGGTCGAGTTGATCGAGTCGAAGCTCACGCCCAGCGCGTTCGCCTTGTCGCGGTCGATGTCGATCTGCAGCTGCGACGCGTCTTCCAGGCCGTCGGGGCGCACGCCCGCGACGATCTTGCTCTGGCCGGTGAGGCCCAGCAGCTGGTTGCGTGCCGCCAGCAGCGCCGCATGGCCGTTGCCGCCGCGGTCCTGCAGCCGGAAGGCGAAGCCCGACGAGGAGCCCAGCTCGGGAATCGGCGGTGGGCTGAGCGGGAAGATGAACGCATCGCGCACGCCCATCAGCGCGCCGAACGCGCGGCCTGCCAGCGCCTGCGCCGAATGCTGCGCGCCCTTGCGTTCGTCCCAGTCCTTCAGCGTCACGAAGGCGAGGCCGGCGTTCTGGCCCTGGCCCGAGAAGCTGAAGCCCAGCACGCCGACCATGCTCTGCACTTCCGGCTGCTTCAGGATGAAGCCCTCGACCTGCTGCATCACCTCGACCGTGCGGTTCACGGTGGCACCCGGCGGCAGCTGCACGTTGACGATGATGTAGCCCTGGTCCTCGGCCGGCAGGAACGACGCCGGCAGGCGCGAGAAGGTCCAGCCCACCGCGGCGATGATCGCCGCGTAGATGATCAGGAAGCGGCCGGCGCGTTTCAGGATCTTCGCGACCCAGCCTTCGTAGCCCTTCGCGGTGCGCGCGAAGCCGCGGTTGAACCAGCCGAAGAAGCCGGTCTTCTCGTGGTGGTGGCCGGCCTCGACCGGCTTCAGCAGCGTCGCGCACAGCGCCGGCGTGAGCGACAACGCCATGAAGGCCGACAGCGCGATCGACGCCACCATCACCGCCGAGAACTGGCGGTAGATGTTGCCGATCGAGCCGGCGAAGAACGCGAGCGGCACGAACACCGAGATCAGCACCACCGTCACGCCGATGATCGCGCCGGAGATCTGGTCCATCGCCTTGCGGGTGGCCTCGCGTGGCGACAGCCCCTCCTCGCTCATGATGCGTTCGACGTTCTCGACCACGACGATCGCATCGTCGACCACGATGCCGATCACCAGCACCATGCCGAACATCGTCAGCACGTTGATCGAGAAGCCGAGCCCGAGCAGCGCGCCGAAGGTGCCCAGCAGCGCGATCGGCACGACCAGCGTCGGGATCACCGTGTAGCGCCAGTTCTGCAGGAACAGGTACATCACGACGAACACCAGCGCGACCGCTTCGAGCAGCGTCTCCACCACCTGCGAGATCGAGATCTTCACGAAGCGCGAGCTGTCGTACGGCACGCTGTACTTGACGCCCTGCGGGAAGTAGCGCGAGAGCTCGTCCATGCGCTTGCGGATGGCGGTCGCGGTGGCGAGCGCATTGCCGCTCGGCGAGAGCTGCACGCCGATGCCGGTCGACGGCTTGCCGTTCAGGCGCGCCGAGGTGGCGTAGGTCTGCGCGCCGAGCTCGATGCGGGCGACGTCTTTCAGGCGCACCGTGGAGCCGTCGGCGTTCGCGCGCAGCACGATGTTGCCGAACTGCTCGACGTTGCTGAGCTGGCCGTTGACGACCACGGTCGCGAAGATCGACTGGCCCGGCAGGTTCGGCAGGTCGCCGATGGTGCCGGACGAGACCTGCGCGTTCTGCGTGCGGATCGCGGTGGCGACGTCGGCGGCCGACAGGTTGAAGCCGACCAGCTTGGCCGGGTCGATCCAGACCCGCATCGCGCGCTCGGTGCCGAACAGCTGGGCCTGGCCGACGCCGGGAATGCGCTGGATCTCGGGCAGCACGGTGCGCGACGCGTAGTCGCCGAGCGCGATCGGGTCGTAGGCCGGGTTGTCGGACGAGAGGATCGTGAACAGCAGGAAGTTCGAGCGCGCCTTGTCGACCCGCACGCCCTGCTGCGTGACGGCCGACGGCAGGCGCGGCGCGGCGCGGCTCAGCCGGTTCTGCACGTCGACCTGCGCCAGGTCCGGGTTGGTGCCGGGCTCGAAGCTGATCGTGATCGAGCCGGTGCCGTTGGCCTGGCTGACCGACTCCATGTAGAGCAGGCCGGGCGAGCCGTTCATTTCCTGCTCGATGACGCTGATCACGCTGTCCTCGAGCGTCTGCGCCGAGGCACCGGGGTAGGTGGCCGACACGACGATGGAGGGCGGTGCGACCGGCGGGTACTGCGAGATCGGCAGCTGCGTGATCGCGACGCTGCCGAGCACGATGATGAACAGCGCGATCACCCACGCGAAGATGGGGCGATCGATGAAGAACTTGGCCATGGGGGAAGGCTCRCTGGTTCTGTCTTTGGGGGTCCGGGCTCAGCTGCCGGAGGCGGCGGACGCGGGGGCGGGCGCTGCCGATGCTGCGGCCGACGCCGCGCGGGGCTGCCACGGCACCGGCTTCACCGGGCCCGGGCCGCGCAGCTTCTGGAAGCCGTCGACCATCACCTGTTCGCCGGGCTTCAGGCCGTCGGTGACGAGCCACTGGCCGTCCTGCGCGGCCGAGCCGATCTTGATCGGGCGCGGCGCGACCTTGCCGTCGGCGCCGACCACCATCACCGTGTCGCCCTGGTTGCTGCGCGTGACGGCCTGCTGCGGCAGCGCGATCGCGCCGTCGACCTGCGCCTGCTCGAGCCGCACGCGCACGTACATGCCGGGCAGCAGCAGGCCATCGGCGTTCGGCACCTCGGCGCGCAGCGTGATCTGGCCCGAGGTCGCATCGACCGTCAGGTCGGAGAACAGCAGCTTGCCGGGCTTGGCGTACTCGGTGCCGTCTTCCAGCACGATGCGCACGATCGCGGCGTCGCCGCCGGCCGCGCGCTTGAGCTTGCCGGCCTCGAGCGCCTTGCGCAGCTTCAGCGTCTCGGTGGTCGATTGCGTGAAGTTCACGTACATCGGGTTGATCTGCTGCACCACGGCCAGCTGGGTCGCTTCGCCCTGGCCGACCAGCGCGCCCTCAGTCACCAGCGCGCGGCCGATGCGGCCGGCGATCGGCGACGTGACGGCGGCGTAGCCAAGGTTGATCTGCGCGGTCTGCAGCGCGGCGCGGGCCGACGCGACATCGGCCTCGGCCGACTTCTGCGCGGCCACCGCGTTGACGAAGTCCTGCTTGCTGATCGCGTTCGCCTCGATCAGCGGCTTGAAGCGCTCGGCCTGCGCGGTGGCCTGCGTCAGGTTGGCCTGCGCGCGGGCGAGTGCCGCCTGGGCGCTCTGCTGGCTCGCGACGTAGGGCGCGGAATCGATCTGGAACAAGGCCTGGCCGGCCTTCACGTCGCTGCCTTCGCGGAACAGCCGCTTCAGCAGGATGCCGGCCGCGCGGGCCCGCACCTGCGCGACGCGCGAGGCCTCGAGCCGGCCCGGCAGCTCGGTCA
>NZ_JBFUGN010000188.1:0-8418 GCF_056402895.1 Rhizobacter sp. P3_B12
CACCGCGGCCGCGCGGCGCGCAGTGGTCGGCGCTCGCCGTCAGCGCCGCCGGCACGGTGGTCGGCTTCCCGCTGTTCCTCGGCCTCGCGCTGCGCGAGGTCGACGCGATGCACGCGGCGGTGATCACCGGCGTGCTGCCGCTGGGCACCGCGATTGCGGCGGCGGTGTTCTTCCGGCAGCGCCCGTCGATCGGGTTCTGGGCCTGTGCCGCGGTCGGCTGCGCGCTGGTGCTGGCGTTCGCGGTCCAGTCCGGCGGTGGCCTGCAATGGGCCGACGGCGTGCTGCTGCTGGCGGTGGTCAGCGGGTCGATCGGCTACGTGGCCGGCGCCCACCTGTCGCGGCAACTGCAGGCCGAGCACGTGATCTGCTGGGTGCTGGTGATCAGCATGCCGTTCACGCTGCCGCTGATGGCCTGGACCTGGCCGGCGCAGCCGGTGCACGGCGGCGCCTGGGTCGGCTTCGGCTATGTCACGCTGTTCTCGATGTGGCTCGGCTTCTTCGCGTGGTACCGCGGGCTCGCGCTTGGCGGTACGCTGCGCGTCAGCCAGGTGCAGCTGGTGCAGCCCTTCCTGACGCTGTTGTTCGCGGTGCCGGTGCTCGGCGAGCACTTGTCCGCGACGACCGTGCTGTTCTCGCTCGCGGTGATCGCCACCGTGTTCATCGGGCGCAAGATGCCGACACACTCGGCTTCGACCGGCCCGTCTCCCGTCCCCCCTTCCGCCACGTCCTCAAGGAACTCCGCATGACCTCGCGCACCCCCTGGCAGCTCGCGCAGCGCGCCCACCGCATGAACCCGTCGATCATCCGCGAGATCCTGAAGGTGACCGAGCAGCCCGGCATCATCTCGCTGGCCGGCGGGCTGCCGTCGCCCGACGGCTTCCCGGTCGAGGCGATGCGCGAGGCCACCACCCGCGTGCTGCGCGACACCCCGCGCGAGGCGCTGCAGTACGCCTCCAGCGAAGGCCTGCCGGCGCTGCGCGAGTGGGTCGCCGCGATGCTGCGCGGCCACGGCCAGCAGGTCGACGCGACGCAGGTGCTGATCACCACCGRCTCGCAACAGGGGCTCGACCTGGTCGGCAAGGTGCTGGTCGACCCGGGCAGCCGCGTCGCCGTCGAATCGCCGACCTACCTCGGCGCGCTGCAGGCGTTCGCGCCCTACGAGCCGGTCTTCACGGCCGTCGATTGCGATGACGACGGCCCGCTGCCCGAGGCGCTGCACACGGCCGAAGGCGCGCGCTTCCTGTACCTGCTGCCGAACTTCCAGAACCCGAGCGGCCGCTGCATGAGCGAGGCGCGCCGGGCCGCGGTCGTCGCGCGGGCGCAGGCGCTGAACCTGCCGCTGGTCGAGGACAACCCGTACGGCGACCTGTGGTTCGACACCCCGCCGCCGCCGCCGCTGGCCGCGCGCTGGCCCGACGGCACGGTCTACCTCGGCTCGTTCTCGAAGGTGCTGGCCCCGGGCCTGCGCCTGGGCTACGTGGTGGCGCCCGCGCCGCTGGTGCCGAAGCTGCTGCAGGCCAAGCAGGCCGCCGACCTGCACACGCCGGGCTTCAACCAGCGCATCGTGCACGAGGTGATCCGCGACGGCTTCCTCGACACCCACGTGCCGACCATCCGTGCGCGCTACAAGGCGCAGCGCGATGCGATGCGCGCCGCGCTCGAGGCCCACATGCCCGCCGGCTGCCGCTGGACGGTGCCGAGCGGCGGCATGTTCTTCTGGGTCGAGCTGCCGGCCGGCACCGATGCGATCGCGCTGCTGCCGAAGGCCGTCGCCAAGGGCGTGGCCTTCGTGCCGGGCGCGGCCTTCTTCGCCGAGCACGCGCAGGCGAACACGATGCGGCTGTCGTTCGTCACCGTGTCGCCCGAGCAGATCGAGCGCGGCATCCGCGCGCTGGCCGAGGCGCTGAAGGAGGCGGCATGACGCGCTTCGCATTCGCGCAGGTCGACGTCTTCACCGATGTCGCGCTGAAGGGCAATCCGCTCGCCGTCGTGCACGGCGCCGATGCGCTGGACGACGCGCAGATGCAGGCCTTCGCGCGCTGGACCAACCTGTCGGAGACGACCTTCCTGCTGCAACCGACCGACCCGCTGGCCGACTACCGGGTGCGCATCTTCACGCCGGGCGGCGAGCTGCCGTTCGCCGGTCACCCGACGCTCGGCAGCTGCCACGCCTGGCTCGAGGCCGGCGGCGTGCCGCAGACGCCCGGTGCGGTCGTGCAGCAGTGCGGCGTCGGCCGGGTCGACATCCGGCTCGACGGCGAGCGCGCGGCCTTTGCGGCGCCGCCGCTGCGCCGCGAGCCGATCGCCGAGGCCGAATTGCTGCCGGTGCTGGCTGCACTCGGCCTGCGCCGCGAGCAGGTGCTGCAGGCGCAATGGCTCGACAACGRCCCGCGCTGGCTGGGCCTGCTGCTCGATGCCGCCGGCACGGTGCTCGCGCTGGAGCCGGACCATGCGGCGCTGAAGTCGCTGGCCAAGGTCGGCGTGATCGGGCCGCATGCGGCCGGCGGGCCGTGCCAGTTCGAGGTGCGCGGCTTCGCCGCCCCGATCGGCATCCCGGAAGACCCGGTCACCGGCAGCCTGAACGCGAGCCTCGCGCAGTGGCTGATCGGAGCCGGCGTCGCACCGGCCCGCTATGTCGCTGCACAAGGCACCCGGCTCGGCCGCGCCGGGCGGGTGCACATCGCGCAGGTCGACGGCCAGGTGTGGGTCGGCGGGCACAGCGTCAGCTGCATCCGCGGCGAGCTGGCGCTCTGAGGAGACCTCTCAGGCGCGGCGCCAGCGCCATGCCTGCCGGATGGCCTGCCAGGCCACGGCGCGCGACGGATCGTGCGCATGCATCAGCGCGCCGTAGCGGCGCCAGATGACGAACAGCGAAGAACCGAGGAAGGTCAGCAGTACCGTCGTCAGCACGATGATCGCGCGCGCCGGTTTCGATTTCCGATCCGGCGGCTGCGCGACGTCCACCTGCTGCAGCGCCGGACCTTCCTTCGCCTCGTCCAGTTTGGCGATCTCGAACTGCCGGAGCATGCTCTCGAGCAAGGTCTCCTGGAACTTCACCTCGCGCCGGGCGCGGATGTAGTCGACCGCCGCACCCGGCAGCTTGCCGACCGGGATGTCGATGCTGCCGCTCGGTGGGCCTGTCGGCGCCGACTCCATGCGCGCGAGTTCGGCCCGCAGGCCGGCCAGTTCGGAGTTCAGGCGCTGCACCTCCGGGTTCTCGGAGGTCGCGCCGGTTCGCATCACGCGCAAGCGCACTTCGCGTTCGGCGATCTGCGCCTTCAGCTGGGCGACGCCGGCGATGATGGCCTCGGCCTGCTTGTCCAGCACGACCATCCCCGACTTCTCCTGCACCGAGCGCAACGATTGCTCGGCCTGGACGAGGTTCTCCTTCGTGTCCTTCAGCTGCTGCTCGAAGAACACCCGCCGCTGCTGCGCTTCGGACACCGCGAGGCGGCCGAGCAGCTTGGTCACTTCGGCTGCATGCGCGTTGGCCAGGTCGGCAGCGAACTGCGCCTCCTTGTCGTCGACTTCCACCGTCAGCACGCCGGACTTCTTGTCCGAACTGATCCGGATGTTGGCGGCCATCGCCTTGCGCAGGCCGTCGTAGGTCTTGGCTTCGTAGCGCTGCATCAGGTTGAAGCGGCTCGCCAGCGCGCGCTGGACGCTGTCGCTCTTGAGCAGGCTCACGTAGAGCTCGTCGGGGGTCTTCGCGGCGAGGCCTCCGGCCAGGCCGCCCAGCGAGCCGAGGGCTGCCAGGGCGGCGGCCGAGCCGCTCTGCTGCTGCGAGCCCGGTGCCAGCAACGTGGTCCGGGCGGTGTAGATGTTGGTCATCAGCAGCGACGCGACGATGGCGCCCACGGCAGCGGCCGCGGTCGCGCCGGCGACCCAGCGCTTGCCGTCGCCGAGCCACACCAGCAGGTCCATCAGGCCGATCGAAGGCCCGTCGTCCTCCGGCTCGTCGAGGGTGGGGGAAAGAACCTCGGGGTTGTCGATGGCGCTCATCGCTCAGTCTCCCCGCAGCGTCTTGATGGCCGCCGCACCGAGGCCGAACTGGTAGAAGATCTGCGAGAAGTCCTTCAGGTTGCGCATCGCGGCCCGGCCCCAGCTTTCGTAGTCGAGCTGGTTCGGCACCACCACCGCATCGCCCGGCTGCAGCGCCTGCGACTCCAGGCTGCCGAACCAGCCGCGGCGTTCGTTCGCATGGCTGACGGTGCCGTCGGCACGCAGCACGAACATGTTGGACGGCTCGGCAGCCTCGTCCAGGCCGGCCAGCTTCACGTAGTCGCCCACCGTGCGGTTGGGCTTCCACAGGAAAGCGTTGTTGTTGACGACGGCGCCGGCCACCGTGACGAAGCCGGGTCGGCTGGGCACCACGATGCGATCGGCGTTCTCGAGCGGCACGTCCGGCAACTGGCTCACCGAGTTCGTGTCGGGCGTGAGTTCGAGCGCGACGCGGCCATTCGGCTGCACGCGGCTGAGGCGGGCCATCTGCGCCTGCGTCGCCGCCGAGCTGATCGCCGTTGCGCCGGCCTGCTCGTCGCGCCGGTTGGCCGCCTCGCGCGCGGCCTGCTGCGCCGACAGCACTTCCAGGCGCGCGATGGCGGCCTGCAGGTTCTCGCGCTGGCGCTTGCGGGTCTCCTCGCGGCTGAATTCCAGGCCGTACACGTAGGCCTGCGGCGTGAAGCCGCCGGCCCGCGTGATCAGCTGGCCCAGGGTTTCGCCGGGCAGCAGCTGGTACACGCCGGGTGCGCCGACCTCGCCCTCCACCGAGACCAGCCGGGTCTGCTTGGCCACCGGCACGCGGATGTCCTTCTGGCTGTAGACGGTGACGACATCGCCGGCCTTCAGCTCGACGTTGTTGTCCGTGTCGCCCTGCAGCACGGCCTTGCCGAGGTTGAACGGAATCACCTGCGTGCTCAGGTCCTTGTCGCTGAGCCGTTCGATGACGGCGTAGTCCCAGTTCAGCTCGTCGAACAGCGTGGCCGGCGTGCGCTTCGATTCGGCGGCCGCGAGGCGGTCCATGCGGCGGCGCGCGCGATCGCCTTCGGTGAGCGGGAAGCGATTCGGATCGCGCGCGGCATTGGGATCGTTGGCGGCCGTGACGACCGGCAGCGTGTCCGTGCCGGTGCCCGTGCCACCGTTCGTGTCGGCGGCATTGCCCGTCGCACCGGGGCGAGGGATGCCGACGGCATTGACCGCGCTGCGGGCCGATCGCTGCTGGGCCTCTTCGAGCAGCAGGTCATCGTCATCGGGGAGGACCTGCACCAGCAGGTTCTTGCGCCGGTAGAAATCCGGCGAGATCAGCGCTTCCTTGTCCGGGATCAGGTCGCGGATGCGCATGCCCGGCGTGAACGCATAGCGCAGCGGCTGCGCCACGTGGCCCTTCAGCGTGACCGCGTTCGCGAACTTCGGCGAGATCGTCAGCAGCGTCACGATGTCGCCGTCGCGCAGCGGCCGCTGCAAGCCGGTGGTGTCGAGCTTGAAGTCCTCGACGTAGCGCGCGGCCGATCCCTGCGCCGCGTCGATGCGCTCGAGCTGCACGCGGTTCGGGTTGGTCAGCACCGGTGAGCCGCCTGCATAGCGCAGCAGCTCGCTGACAGGCTCCTGCGTGCCCTTCAGTTCGTAGATGGCGGCGTTGTCGAGGGCACCGCTCAGCGCGACGCGCGGCCCGACCGGCAGGAACACCAGCACGTCGCCGGCCAGCAGTTGCAGGTCCTTGGACTTGTCGCCCTGCACCAGGAAATCGTAGATGTCGAGTTCGGACACCAGCTGGTTGTCGCGGCGCAGCTGCACGCGGCGCATCGAACCGTTCGGGCCCGGGCCGCCGGCGGCCACCACTGCCGACAGCATCGTGGCCTGGCTCGGCACCGTGTAGACGCCCGGCAGGCGGGCCGGACCGACGACGAACACCTTCAGGCCGCGCAGCTTGCCCAGCGACACGCTGAGGTTGAAGTTGCGGTAGAGCCGGCCGATCTGCGCACGCAGCTGGCCCTCGAGCTCCGAGGCCTTGATGCCCGAGACCGTGAAGCTGCCGACCTTCGGCAGGTTCAGCTGGCCGTTGCGGTCGACGGTGCTGCGGTAGTCGACGTCGATCGAGCCCCAGGCCCGCACCAGCACCTCGTCGCCGGGACCGACGGTGTAGTCCGCCGCGACCGGGACGTTGTCGACCGGTTGCGACGCGCGCGAGGCCTCGGCGAAGAAGTTGCTGCCGAAGGGCTGCAGCTGGCGACCGGTGGCGGCCTCGACGAACTTCTGGAACTCGCTCGGCTTCGGCGGCGGCAGGTTGCGCAGCCGGGCCGCGGCATCGTCTTCGTCGCGCGCTGCGCGCTGTCCTGGCTGCCCGGCCGCCGGGACATTGCGCAGCGCATTGCCGGTCGCGGGGGCGCTGGCGGCGGCTGCATAGGCCGGGGTGGTGAACGAGCCGCCGGGCGGCAGTTCGTCGGCGGCCACGGCCAGCCCGGCATGCAGCGGAAGCAGGAGGACGAGGACGCGCGCGGCGCGGGAACGAGGCGCAGTCATTCGGGGCACAGTCATTCGAAGCAGGCTCGTGAAGGCAACCCCGAATGGTAGCGGATGGCCTCCCGCGCCCGCCGGCCGCACGGCCGCGCACTCACTCCTTGCGGTACGTGTCGTGGCAGCCCTTGCAGGCCTGGCCGACGGTGCCGGCCGCCGCCTTCAGCGTGTCGACGTTGCCGGACTTGGCCGCGACGTTCAGCTTCTCCATCGCGTCCTGCATCTTCGTCGCGGCGGCCTTGAACTTGTCCTGCTCGGTCCAGATCTCCGGCTTGGCCCGGGTCTCGCCCTTGTCGGTGCCGTCGATGAAGCCGGCGAACGGCAGCTTGGACACCATCGTCGCGATCTCGGCGTTCTCGGCCGCCGCCTTGGCGTCGAACGGGATGCGCCCGTTGGCCATCGCGGCCACGCGGCCGAAGTGCGCCGCCATCACGGTGAAGGCGCCCTTGCGGTACTTGACGGCGTCTTCGGGCTTGGCGAACTGGGCGGCCGCGGGAAACGCGGCGGCGAGGCCGGCCACGGTGGCGAGGACGAGGATCGATCGATTCATGCGGGATCTCCTGGCTGGGGCTGGGGTGGGGGGCAGGGCAGTGTACGCAGCAGCACGGCATTCCATTCCCGGCGCGCTCGACGCGCACCTTGACGCGTCAGGCAGGCGCGCCGAACATCCCCGCCATACCAACACCAGGGAGCACACGATGACCGAGCGCATCCGCATGCGTTATTCGGTGGCGTTGCAGGGATTCAGCGATTTCGAGCGCGAGGGCGTGCAGTCGTTCCTGCGCCTTGCCGAGCAGCGCGCACCGGCCTACGAGCGCGCAGCCGACCTGGCCGAAGCCGATTTCGTGATCGCCGACGCCGACCAGCCGGCCGCGGTCGCCGCGGTGAGCGCGGCCGGGCGGCTGGCCGACACGGTCTTCGTCGGTGCCCGGGCGCCCACCGGCGCGGCAGCGCACCTGCCGCGCCCGATCGAGCCGACCCGCATCGTGCGCGAACTCGACCTGCTGCTCGAACACCGCCTCGCGTTGCTCGACGAACCGCCGCAGGCCGACTGGGTCGCCTCCGACGTCGCCGCATTCGATGAAGCCGCGGTCGCCGGCGGACGCGTCGCGAAGGACGTGCTGGTCGTCGACGACAGCCGCATCGCGCTCAAGTTCCTGCAGGTGCGGCTGATGCGCCTGGGCTACCGGGTGCACCTGGCGCGCAACAGCACGCAGGCCCTCGACCGCATGACGACGCACAGCTTCGCGCTGGCCTTCATCGACATCGCGCTCGGCGCGGACAGCCCGATGGACGGCCTGCAGCTGTGCCAGTTCATGAAGCAGACCGCCCGCCAGTCGGCCGGCGGGCCGCGCATCGTGCTGATCACCGGGCAGGCCGCGGCGTCCGAACGGGTGCGCACCTCGCTGGCCGGCAGCGACGCCTACCTGGCCAAGCCGCTGATGGACCCCGAGTTCCTGCAGACGCTGCGCGAGCTCGATCCCGATTTCGTCACCCCCGCCGCAGGGTGATCGACCCGCTCCATTTGAGAATCATTCGCATCTGGAGTAGCATCGATCCATTGCCACTGTCGAGGAAGCGTCGCATGGACCTGCTCGTCGAAGAACACCACATGCCCGGCGTCGAGGCGATGCTGGCGGGAACGCTCGCGCTGATGACCGGCTACAGCCAGTACCTGCAGGCGGCCAGCGACCCGGCGCACCGGGCGGGGATGGGCGAGAAGATCGCGCACAACCTCGCGCTGCTGGCCGGGCACCCGCAGTTGTCGGGCGATTGCCGCTGCGTGCTGTGGCACCTGCATGAACGCTGGGCCGTGATGGCCGGTTGCACGCGAGATGCCGGCGCGGCCTGCCACGCGCCGCAATCGTCGGCAGGCGTGGCGGCCGAGGTGTTCAGCATGCCGGG
>NZ_JBFUGN010000189.1:0-8413 GCF_056402895.1 Rhizobacter sp. P3_B12
GTGCGCGATGCGAGCCGCTCGCCGCTGTTCGAGACGATGTTCGTGCTGCAGCGCTTCGAGCAGTTCCGCGAGCTCAACGACCTGCTGGTCGCCGGCGCGAGCGACGTGCCGGTCGACTTCGCCGGCTGGCGCGTGACGCCGTATGCGCTGACCCAGCAGGAAGGGCAGTTCGACCTCGGGCTCGGGCTGATCGACCGCAGCGATGCGCTGTCGGGCGCGTTCAAGTACAACCCCGCGCTGTTCGACCGCGCGACGATCGAGCGGCTGTGGGCGCACTACCGCGTGCTGCTCGACGGCATCGTCGCCGACCCGGCGATGCCGGTCGGCCGGCTGCCGCTGCTCGATGCCGCGGAGCGCGCCGCTCTGTTGCCGCCCGTGCTGCCGCCAGCCTTGCCTATCGTGGCGGCCGAGGCCCAGCCGCTGCACCGGCGCTTCGAGGCGCACGCCGCGGCCACGCCGGATGCGACCGCGCTGCGCTGCGACGGCACCGCGCTGTCGTATGGCGCGCTGAACCGCCGCGCGAACCAGGTGGCGCACCGGCTGCAGGCGCTGGGCGTCGTGCCGGGCACGCGCGTCGGGCTGTGCGCCGAGCGCTCGATCGACCTGGTGGTCGGGCTGCTGGGCATCGTGAAGGCGGGCGGCGCCTACCTGCCGATCGACCTGTCGTACCCGGCCGAGCGCGTGGCCTTCATGCTCGGCGATGCGCAGGCGCCGGTGATGCTGACGCAGTCGGCGCTGCTCGCGCAGCTGCCGCCGCACGCCGGTGCGACGCTGTGCCTCGACGAGCCGTCGCTGGCCGACGCGCCCCATGAGAACCCGGCAAGCCCGGTCAGCGCCGACGACCTGATCTACGTGATCTACACCTCCGGTTCCACCGGGCAGCCGAAGGGCACGCTGCTGACGCACCGCGCGGTCGACCGGCTGTTCAGCGCCACCGCCGAGTGGTTCCGTTTCGGCCCGCAGGACGTGTGGACGCTGTTCCATTCGGTCGCTTTCGATTTCTCGGTGTGGGAGCTGTGGGGCGCGCTGGCGCACGGCGGCTGCCTGGTGGTCGTGCCGCAGGCGGTGAGCCGCTCGCCGGAGGCCTTCCTGCAGCTGCTGCACGACGAGCGCGTGACGGTGCTGAACCAGACGCCTTCCGCGTTCCGCCAGCTGGTGCAGGCCGACGTGGACAGTGGCGTACCGCGGCGCACTTCGCTGCGCGAGGTGGTGTTCGGTGGCGAGGCGCTGGAGCTGCAGGCGCTGCGCCCGTGGTTCGAGCGCCATGGCGATGCGCAGCCGCGGCTCGTCAACATGTACGGCATCACCGAGACCTGCGTGCACGTGACGTACCGGCCGATCACGCGCGCCGACGTCGACGCGCGTGCCGGCAGCGTGATCGGCGTGCCGATCCCCGACCTGCGCGTGCTGCTGCTCGATGCGCTGCTGCAGCCGGTGCCGATCGGCGTCACCGGCGAGATGTTCGTCGGCGGGCCGGGCCTCGCGCTCGGCTACCTGAACAGGCAGGAGCTGACGGCGGCGCGCTTCATCGGCGACCCGTTCCGCCCCGGCGAGCGGCTGTACCGCAGCGGCGACCTGGCGCGCTGGCGCCTGCGGGCCGATGGCGCGCTGGAGCTGGAGTACCTCGGCCGCATCGACCACCAGGTGAAGATCCGCGGCTTCCGCATCGAGCTTGGCGAGATCGAGGCGCTGCTGGCGCAGCAGCCGGGCGTGCGCGAGAGTGCGGTGCTGGCGCGCGAGGACGTGCCCGGCGACCAGCGGCTCGTCGCCTACGTGGCCGGCAGCGCCGAGGTCGACGCGCTGAAGCAGGCGCTGCGCGAGCGGCTGCCCGACTACATGGTGCCGGCCGCGTTCGTCGTGCTGCCGMCGCTGCCGCTGACGGGCAACGGCAAGGTCGACCGCCAGGCGCTGCCGGCACCGGCGGGGTTGGCTGCGACGGCGGCGCGGCGCGTGGAGCCGCCGCAGGGCGAGACCGAGCGGGGCCTGGCAGCGATCTGGCGCGATGTGCTGGGCCTGGGTGATGTGGGACACGAGGTCGGCCGACACGACAACTTCTTCGAGCTGGGTGGCCACTCGCTGCTTGCGACCCAGGTGACGGCGCGCATCCGCCAGGCCCTCGACCGCGGCTTCGTGCTGCGCGCGGTGTTCGAGCACCCCGTGCTGCACGAACTGGCGCGGGCCATCGAGGCCGGCCGCGCACCGCAGGCCGCGGCGGCGCCGATCGCGAAACTGGCCAGCGACGGCCCGACACCGCTGTCGTTCGCACAGGAGCGCATGTGGTTGCTGCACGAGCTGGCGCCGGACAGCTCGGCCTACAACATGCCGGTCGCGCTGCGGCTGCACGGCGTGCTCGATCGCGCCGCGCTGGAGCGCGCGCTCGACGCGCTGGTGCAGCGGCACGAGACGCTGCGCACCACCTTCGCGATGGTCGACGGCCGGCCGATGCAGACGGTGCAGCCGCACCGAGCGGTCGCGCTGCCCTTCCACGACCTGCGCGCGCAGGGCCGGCAGGCCGAGGAGGCCGCGATCGCGCTGGCCACCGACACCGCGCGCGCGTACTTCGACCTGGTGCACGGGCCGGTCTTCCGCACGCTGCTGATCCAGGTGGCCGACGACGAGCACGTGCTGCTGCTCGCGATGCACCACATCGCCGGCGACCAGTGGTCGTACGGCGTGCTGGGCCGCGAGCTGGCCGAGGCCTATGCGGCGTTCCGCCGCGGCGCGGCGCCCGCGTGGCCGCCGCTCGCGGTGCAGTACCGCGACGTGGCGGTGTGGCAGCGCGAGCGCTTCCAGGGCGAGGTGCTGGAAACACAGCTCGGCTACTGGCGCCGCCAGCTCGACGGCGTGGCACCGCTGCTGCTGCCGACCGACCACCCGCGGCCGACGATCCTGTCGGACCGCGCCGCCTGGCATGCCGACGTGCTGCCACCCGCGCTGATCGAATCGCTCGAGACCTTCAGCCGCGCCCACGGTTGCACGCTGTTCATGACGCTGTTCGCCGCGTACGTGACGCTGCTGCACCGCTACACCGGACAGGCCGACATCGCGGTGGCGGTGCCGATCGCCAACCGCGAGCAGCGCGAGGTGGAAGGTCTGGTCGGCGGCTTCATCAACACGCTGGTGCTGCGCAGCACCTGTGGCGACGACACCGCGTTCGCCGAGCTGCTGGCGAACGTGCGCACGACGGCGCTGGAGGCGTATGCGCACCAGGAACTGCCGTTCGCGAAGCTGGTGGAGGAGCTGCGGCCGATGCGCGGCCCCGCACTGCCGCCGCTCGCGCAGGTGCTGTTCACGCTGCAGAACGCGCCGATGACCGGCATCGAGTTCCCCGGGCTGCAGTGGGAGCCGGTCGCGATCGATCGTGGCGCGGCGCCGTTCGAGCTGGGGCTGTACATCGAGGCGGCTGTCAGCGGCAGCGTGCTGTTCGAGTATTCGACCGAGCTGTACGACGAGCCGACGATCCGGCGCATGGCGGGGCATTACCGGATGCTGCTCGAATCGCTGGTGGCGGCACCCGCTGTGGCATCCACCACGACGCTCGCGAAGCTGCCGATGCTGACGGCCGACGAGCAGCGCTGGCTGCGGGTCGAGATGAACGGCACCGCGGCCGCGCATGCCARCGATGTCTACCCACGGCTCTTCGAGGCCCAGGTGGCGCGCAGCCCCGAGGCCGAGGCGGTGCGCTACGAGGGCGCCTCGCTCACCTACGCGGCGCTGAACGCGCGCGCGAACCGCGTCGCCAACCGGCTGCGTGCGATGGGCGTCGGCCCGGGGCACCTGGTCGGCGTGTGCCTGCAGCGCTCGCTGGCGCTGGTGGTGGCCTTGCTCGGCGTGCAGAAAGCCGGTGGCGCCTACGTGCCGCTGGACCCCGGCTTCCCGGCCGAGCGGCTCGCCTACATGCTGGAGGACAGCGGCGCGCGCGTGCTGGTGGCCGGCGGCGATGCGGCCGACGGCATCGCGCTGCCGCCCGGCGTGCAACTGCTGGACGTGCTGGCCGATGCGGTGGCGCTGGGCGCAGGCAGCGAGGACAACCTCGCGAGCGCGCCGGCAGCGGACGACCCGGCCTATGTGATCTACACCTCCGGCTCCACCGGCCGGCCGAAGGGCGTGGTGGTGCCGCACGGCGCGCTCGCGAACTTCCTCCATTCGATGCGGCGCGAGCCGGGGCTGGCGGCCGGTGACGTGCTGGCTGCCGTGACGACCGTCTCGTTCGACATTGCCGGGCTGGAGCTGTACCTGCCGTGGCTGGTCGGCGCGCGGGTCGAGCTGTGCTCGCGCGAGACGGCGGCCGACGGCATCGCGCTTTCGGCGTCGCTGGCGGCCAGCGGCGCCACCGTGCTGCAGGCGACGCCGGCCACGTGGCGCCTGCTGCTGGAAGCCGGCTGGACCGGTGGGCCCAACTTCCGCGCGCTGTGCGGCGGCGAGGGGCTGCCGCGCGAGCTGGCCGATGCGCTGCTGGCGCGTGTCGGCGAGCTGTGGAACCTGTACGGGCCGACCGAGACGACGGTGTGGTCGACGGCCGAGCGCGTGATCGGCGGCGGCGCACCGGTCACGATCGGCCGGCCGATCGACAACACGCAGGTGCATGTGCTGAGCCGCGCCGGTGAGCTGCAGCCGGCCGGCATCCCGGGCGAGCTGTGGATCGGTGGCGCCGGTGTGGCGACCGGCTACCACCGGCGGCCGGAGCTGACGGCCGACCGCTTCGTCGCCGATCGCTTCTCGACCCAGCCGGGCGCGCGCCTCTACCGCACCGGCGATCTCGGCCGCTGGACGGCGCAGGGGCGGCTGGAGCACCTGGGGCGCATCGACCACCAGGTGAAGATCCGCGGCTTCCGCATCGAGCTGGGCGAGATCGAATCGGTGCTTGYGGGGCACGAGGCGGTGCGGCAATCGGTGGTGATCGCGCGCGAGGCGGGGCCGGGCGACCTGCGGCTGGTCGCGTACGTCGTCTACCAGCCCGGCGAGGACCTGACCGTCAGCGAGGTGCGGCGCCACCTGCGGCGCGAGCTGCCGGACTACATGGTGCCGTCGCTGGTGGTCGCGCTCGACGCGATCCCGCTGACGCCGAACGGCAAGGTCGATCGGGCGGCGCTGCCGGACCCGTTCCGCAACGTCGCGCCGGTGGCGGCGTACGAGCCGCCGGCGCCGGGCCTGGAGCGTCTGCTGGCCGATGTGTGGCAGCAGACGCTGCAGATCGAGCGGGTCGGCGCCGAGGACAACTTCTTCGAGCTGGGCGGGCACTCGCTGCTGTCGCTGCGTGTCGTGGTGGCGGTGGAGGCGCGCACCGGCTGGCGCATGGATCCGCGCGTGCTGTTCTTCCAGAACCTTCGCCAGATCGCGGCTGCGGGCGCCGCGCATGTTCCTGCTGATTTTTCAGACCACCTGCCCAGCCCATGAACCCATTCTTCTTCGGCACCCGGCAACGGCGGCTGTTCGGCGTGTACAGCCCGGCGCGGGCGTCGGCTTCGGGCGCTGTTGGGTCATCCAGGACACGCGCCGTGGTGTTGTGTGCACCGTGGGGCCAGGAGTATCTGCGCGCCCACCGTGCGATCAAGCAGCTCGCGACGCTGCTGAACCAGGCCGGCGTGCACGTGCTGCGCTTCGACTGGTTCGGCACCGGCGACTCGGCCGGCGAGATGCTGGACGCGAGCCTGGCCGGCTGGCAGGCCGACATCGAGACGGCGATCGACGAGCTGAAGGACACGACCGATGCAGCGCGTGTCGGGCTGGTGGGCCTGCGGCTGGGCGGCACGCTGGCCGCGACCGTGGCGGCGCGGCGGCGCAAGGACATCGACAGCCTGGTGCTGTGGGATCCGGTGGTGTCGGGCGAGGGCTACCTGAAGGAGCTGCTGGCCGAGGCACGGCCGCGTGCAGCGGAGCGCGGCGGCGGGCACGAGGTGATGGGCTTCGCGCTCGGCGAGGCGATGGCGGCGGAGCTGCGCACGCTGGTGTTGCCGGCGGCGGAGTTGCCGGCGCGCACGCTGGTGGTTCGATCGGTGGCAGGCGAGGCGGTCGGGTCATTGCCGGTCGAACAGATCGAGGGCCAGCCCGCATGGCTGGAGGATCACCATTCGGGGGCAGGCGCGGTGCCGGTGAAGGTGTTGCAACGCGTTGCGCAGTGGTGGAGCTGATGGTGAACGAACAGGTGCTTCTGATGGGGCCGCGCAAGGCGCTGGTGGGCATCGTGACGCCGGCGGCCGAGGGGGCGGCGCCCGCGTCCGGGCGGCCGGCGGTGGTGGTGCTGAACTCGGGGATCATCCACCGCGTCGGCGCGAACCGGATGACGGTGCAGCTGTGCCGGCGGCTGTCGGGGCAGGGCTTCGACGCGGTGCGGTTCGACCTCTCGGGCATCGGCGACAGCGAGCCGCGCGACGACGGGCTGGGCTTGCTGGAGGCGAGCCTGGCCGACATCAAGGAGGCGCTCGACACGCTGGAATCGGCACGCGGCTTCAAGCGCTTCGTGCTGGTCGGCCTGTGCTCGGGCGCGGACCATGCGGTGGTCTACGCGGGGCGCGATCCACGGGTGACGGGCCTGGTGCTGCTGGACCCCTCGATCCCGCACACGCCGCGCTACTACCTGAACCACTATGCGCGGCGCGCGACGCGGTTGAGCAGCTGGATGAACATCGCGCGGGGGAAGCATCCGCTGTGGCATGCGCTGGGGCAGCGCATGGGCGGGGCGGGCCATGCGGAGGTGCCGGAAGACGGGCCGCGGGCCGACCTGGATTCGCCGGAGGCCAAGGCCTTCCTGTCGAACGCGTACGCGGCGGCGCATCGGTTGGGCAACCGCTTCCTCGCGGTGCTGACGGCGGAGCGCGAGGACCACCACAACTACCGCGAGCAGCTGATCGACGCATTCCCCGACGTACCGTTCGGCGACCGGCTGCAGCTGGAGTACCACGAGGGCACGGATCACACGTTCACCGCGGAGGCGGATCGGGAGCGGGTGATCGAGGAGATCGTGGGGTGGATGCGCGCTGCCGCGTGAGATCGATGGTCAGGCCTGCTGCAAACGCTTGAAGGTGTCGAGCCAGGTCTGCGCCTGCTGCGCGATGAGTTCTCGCAACCCGGGCAGGCGCCAGACCACCCTGTCCAGCGATGCCAACGTTGCGAAGGTCAGCTCGCACAGCTGAACGGTGCGTTCGATGATCCGGGCCTTCGGCATGTCACACCGCGTGCCGAAATCCAGCAAGCCCAGCCGCGCCGCGAAGAAGCTGCGGTTGCCTTCGAGGTTCAGCGCGAGGTTGTCGTCGGCAATGTAGAGCCGCGTGCAGACGATGTCGTAGGCCGGGGCCATCCGCACCGCGCCGCTCACACTGTCGTACAGCACACCGAAGTTCTTCATGTGCGCATTGCCGTTGCCGAGCATGCACGACAACGCGACCATGTCGAACAGCTGCTCGCGCGCGGTGGGCAAGTTCTCCGGCGAGCAGTACAGGTGCAGCAACCGCAGCACGAGCTCGTAGCTGCCGACGTACTTCTGGTCGGCGGCGCGGCCGGCCAGGGCCAGCATGTCCTCGAAGCCGAGAATGCGCCCGTCGGGCGGCCGGTCGAAGCGTCGCATCACGAACAGCTCGCCGTCGTCGGACAAGTGGAATTCGGGCACCGGCACGCCGGCCTGCTTGACGATGCTCATGCAGATGAACTCGTTGATCGCAAGGCCCGGGAATTCGCCGAGGCCTGACTTGACGATGAGTTCCGAGGTGGGCAGCGCTGCCTTGAAGTCCGGCTGCATGTCGTCGCTGACGCGCTCGGGGACGAGCACCTTGGGCTGCACGCCACTCAACCCGGTGCGCATCAGGTAGCTGTCGACAAGGCGGGCGAAGAGTTCCCGCGAGCCACCGTGTGCGAGCAGTTCAGCGAGGGACTCGCCTTGCACAGGCGTGTCGTTCACAGCTTGCCCTTCCAGCGTGAAGCGCAACCGGCCGATGGGCGCCTGCGACCCGATCACCGTCAGCAGCAGCAGCGGATCGAGTCCGGTGGTTTTCGCGAGTCGATTGCGCAGTTGCTCCAGCACGAAGCCTTCCGGCATGTTCATCTGGAAGATCGGATGCAGCGACGGGAATCCGTAGGGTCTGGCGCGCAAAGGCATGCCGAGCGCTGGTGCCGTTTCGGCCGTCGCATCGGGTGCGAAAGAGAACAGGTAGTCGCCATCGCGCTGCAAGATGCCAGACAGGCCTTGCGGCGTGTGAACCCGCACCTTGGCGGGCGATTCACTCATCGATGTCTTTCAACAGCGCACCGATCTCGTCCAGCGTCGGCCGCTGCGATGCCGCCACCTGGAGTTGAGCGCCGAGTGCGGCTGCAACCCTCGCATACGACGAGGCAGCGACGCCGGGACGCCCCGCTTCGACGTGGATGACCTTCAGGCGCGGGATGCCGGCGATGTGCGCCACGTCGACCAGCCGCAGGC
>NZ_JBFUGN010000190.1:0-8340 GCF_056402895.1 Rhizobacter sp. P3_B12
GGTGTGGCCCTCGGTGTGGCCCTCGAGCGCCGGCATCGGCGGCGCCGCGCGCGTGGCCATCGGCAGGCCGGTCAGCTCGCGCGCCTCGGGCATCTGCAGCAGCCGTTCGTGCACCCAGCTGCCGGCCGGGATGTCCTTGGCCGCGAGACCGATGCTCACGTGGTAGCGCAGCACCGGCGAGCCGGCCGGCAGGTCGACCAGTGCCACCTTGTGGCCCTGCGGCACCGCATCGCGCAGCACCAGCCCGCTGTCCAGCACGGTACCGGCGGGCAACCCGCCATCGTTGGCGACGATCGCGACGTTGTCGAGATCGTGCATCCTGATCGTCAGGGGTTTCTTCACCTCGGCCATGCTGCTCACCTGCTGTGGAACGTCAAGGCTTGACGTTGCCGTCCTTCACGATCTTCGCCCACTTCACCAGTTCAGCGTGGCCGAAGGTCGCAAACTGCTCCGGCGTGTTGGGGCTGTACTGCAGGCCCAGCCCTTCCATCTTCGCCTTCACCTCGGGGATCGCGATGATCTTCGCGACTTCGGCGTTCATGCGCTTGACGATCGCCGGCGGCGTGCCGGCCGGCGCGTAGAAGGCCTGCCAGCTCGCCACGTCGAAGYCGGGCACGCCGGACTCCTGCAGCGTCGGCACGTCGGGCATCGCGATGCTGCGCTTGGCCGAGGTCACCGCCAGCGCGCGCACCTTGCCGCTTTGCACGAAGGGCAGCGCCACCGTCACCGTCTCGAAGCTCATCGGGATCTGGTTGCCGATCACGTCCTGGATGGCCGGCGCACTGCCCTTGTACGGCACGTGCGTCAGCTCGGCGCCGGTCAGCAGCTTGAAGGTCTCGCCCGACATGTGCTGCGAGCTGCCCTGGCCGGACGATGCGAACGCGATGTCGCCCGGCTTGGCCTTGGCCGCCGCGATCAGCTCCTTGACACTCTTGTACGGCGCCTCGGTGCCGACCAGCAGCACGTTCGAGATGCTGCCCAGCAGGATCACCGGCGCGAAGTCCTTGGCCGCGTCGTAGGGCATCTTCGGCTGCAGCACCGGGTTGATCGCGTGGCTGGCGATCGTGCCGAGCAGGAAGGTGTAGCCGTCGGGGGCCGACTTGGCGACCGAATCGGCGCCGATCACGCCGCCGGCACCGGCCTTGTTCTCGACCAGCACGGTCTGCTTCAGCGCGAGCTGCAGCTTGTCGGCCAGCAGGCGCGCGAGGATGTCCGAGGTGCCGCCGGCCGCGAACGGCACGACGATGCGCACCGGCTTCTCCGGCCAGGCCGGCGCGGCGTGCGCACCGAAGCTGGTGCCTGCGGCGGCCGCAGCCGCCAGCGCAAGAAGGGTTCGGCGATTGATCATGGGATGTCTCCTGATGGGTTCTTGAAAGAGGGGCTTCGTGTCGCCGATCAGCGCAGCACCACGCCCGGCAGCCACAGCGAGAACGCCGGCACGTAGGTCACCAGCATCAGCGCGGCGATCAGCGCGCCGTAGAACGGCCAGATGGTCTTCATCACGGTGCCCACCGAGACACCGCCGATCGCGCAGCCGACGAACTGCGTCGTGCCCACCGGCGGTGTGTTCAGCCCGAGCGCGCAGTTGATCAGCATCACCATGCCGAACTGGATCTCGCTCATGCCGTAGTGCTGGCAGATCGGCAGGAAGATCGGCGTGCACACCAGGATGGTGGCGGCCATGTCGAGGAAGGTGCCGAGCAGGAACAGGATGATGTTGACCAGCAGGAAGATCACCCACGGGCTCGAGGTCACCGCCGACAGCGCCTGGCCGGTCAGCGTCGGCACCTCGTACAGGCTGATGATGTAGCCGAACGCGGCCGAGATGCCGATCAGCAGCAGCACGACGCCGGTGGTCTTCACCGCCTTGGCGGCCGCCTTCAGGAACTGCTCCCACTTCAGCGAGCGGTACACCACCACGCTCAGGATCAGCGCGTACAGCACCGCGACGGCCGCCGATTCGGTGGCGGTGAACACGCCCGACAGGATGCCGCCCAGGATCAGCACGACGACGAACAGCCCCGGCAGCGAAGCCGCGAAGGTGCGCGCCACGATCTGCCAGCCCGGGAAGGTGCCGGCGGGGTAGCCGCGCTTCACCGCCACCAGGTAGGCCGCCGCCAGGTTGCACAGCGTCAGCACCAGTGCCGGGATCAGGCCGGCGAGGATCAGCTTCGCGATCGACACCTTGCCGCCCGCGGCCAGCGTGTAGATGATCATGTTGTGGCTGGTGGGCATCAGCGCGCCGACCAGCGCCGCATGGGTCGTCACGTTGACCGCGTAGTCGGCGTGGTAGCCCTGCTTCTTCATCATCGGGATCATCACCGCGCCCATCGCCGAGACGTCGGCCACCGGCGAGCCGGAGACGCCGCCGAACAGCGTGCAGGCGATCACGTTCGACATGCCGAGCCCGCCACGGATGTGGCCGACCGCCGCGTTCGCGAAGTTGACGATCTTGTCGGCGATGCCGCCGTACAGCATCAGCTCGCCGGCGAAGATGAAGAACGGGATCGCGAGGAACGAGAACACGTTCATGCCCGAGGTCATCTGCTGGAAGATGACCGCCATCGGCAGCCCTTCGTACAGGATGGTCACGAGCGCCGACAGCCCGATCGAGAACGCCACCGGGACGCCGAGGATCAGCAGCCCGAAGAAGGTGACGCAGAGAATTGTCAGTGCCATGCCGGCTCCACTTCCACGCCGCGCAGCAGGGCCACGATGTGTTCGATTGAGAAAAGGATGATGAGCAGCCCGGCCGCGATGAAGGGCACGTAGCGCCAGGATTCGGAGATGCCGAGCGTCGGGATCTTGTAGTCGCCGACCGAGTCGAACATCAGCGCGCAGTTCCACGCCATCAGGGCGCCGAACAGCATCGTCAGCAGGTGGATCAGGATCTCGGTCGGCAGCTTCGCCTTCTCGGGCAGCAGGAAGCCGAGCAGCTCCATGCCGATGTGGCCGGCGTCGCGCACGCCGACGGCGCAGCCGAGCATCGTCACGTAGAGCACCAGCACCAGGGCCAGGCTCTCGGCCCAGGTGGGCGTGCTGTTGAGCACGTAGCGGCCGAACACCTGGTAGAGCACCGCCGCGAGCAGCAGCACCAGGCCGGCCACGCCGAGCCGCAGGCAGGCCTTGGCGACGGCTGCGCAGAATTTCGTGTACATCGGGGTTCCTTCACCGCGGCGGTGGGTGCCGCCGCGGTGGGTTCAGTGGAGAGCTGGAATTACTTCGTTTCCTGGATGCGCTTGACCAGGTCGCGCAGCTTCGGGTCGGCCAGGAACTTGTCGTACACCGGCTTCATCGCGGCCTGGAACGAGGCCTTGTCGACCTCGATGATCTGCGAGCCGGCGGCCTTCACGGTGGCCAGCGACTTCTCCTCGCGCTCGTCCCACAGCTTGCGCATGAACGGCACCGATTCCTTCGCGGCCTGGCGGATCGCCTTCTGGTCGTCCGGGCTCAGCGCGTCGAACACGCGCTTCGAGAACAGCAGCACCTCGGGCGCCATCGAGTGCTCGGTCTTCGAGTAGTACTTGGCCACCTCGAAGTGGCGCGAACTCTCGTACGACGGGTAGTTGTTCTCGGCGCCGTCGACCAGGCCGGTCTTCAGCGCGGTGTAGACCTCGCCGAAGGGCATCGGCGTCGCGTTCGCGCCCATCGCCTCGAGCAGCGCAACCCACAGGTCCGATTGCTGCACGCGGATCTTCAGGCCCTTCGCGTCGGCCAGCGTCTTGATCGGCTTCTTCACCGTGTACATCGAGCGCGCGCCGCTGTCGTAGTAGGCCAGGCCGATGAAGCCCTGCGCCTCGCAGCTCTTCAGGATCTCCTCGCCGATCGGGCCGTCGAGCACCGCGCGCATGTGCTCCTTCGAGCGGAACAGGAACGGCATCGTCGGCACCACGGTGGCCGGGCAGATGTTGTTCATCGGCGCGATGTTGACGCGCGTCATCGGGATCGCGCCGATCTTGGTCTGCTCGATGGTGTCCTTCTCGGCACCGAGCGAGCCGTTGTTGAACACCTTGATGCTGTGCTTGCCGTTGGTCAGCTTCGACAGCGTCTGGCCCATCTGCTTGACGGCCAGCACGGTCGGGTAGTCGTCGGGGTGGATGTCGGTCGAGCGGAACTCGGTGGCCTGCGCCGTGCCGAGTGCGGCCAGCGCCATCACGGCGGCCAGGGTGCGGATCTTGTGGGTCATGGTCTTGTCTCCGGGGTGGATGGGTCGAGCGAAATCGTCAGCGGATCAGAAAGCGAAGGCGGCCTCGGGCAGCCCGGCCACGCCGGGCTCGGTGACGAACACCGAGCCGTCGGGTGCATCGTCGGCCGCCGTCGGCAGCCGGATCGAGGTGATGAACAGGTGGCGCAGCTGCGGGCCGCCGAAGGCGCACATCGACGGCTTGGGCACCGGCACCGGCAGCGACCGGTCGAGCCGGCCGTCGGGCGTGAAGCGGTGCACCAGGCCGGCGTCGTTGGCGCAGATCCAGTAGCCGCCGTCGGCATCGACCGCCKCACCGTCGGGCCGGCCCGGGTGGCGGTTCATGTCGACGAACTCGCGGCGGCCGGTGGGCGCGCCGTCGGCGTCCRGGTCGAAGGCCCAGATGCGGCGCACGCTCGGGTGCGAGTCCGACAGGTACATCACGTCGCCACGCGGGCTGAACGCGAGGCCGTTGCCGGTGATGAGCCCCGGGACCAGCGGCGCCGAGAGCCCGTTCGCATCGAGCCGGAACAGCGCGCCGGACGGCGAGGCGAGCGACATGTCGCGCACCATCGTGCTGGACCAGAAGCGGCCCTGGCGATCGCAGCGGCCATCGTTGAAGCGCATGCCGTCGCGCGGGTGCGTGATGCCGCACAGGCGCGTCGAGGTGAACCCGCCGGCCGACAGGCGCAGGTGGAACACGCCGCTTTCCATCGCTGCCACCAGCCCGCCCTGCGCATGCAGCGCGAGGCAGGCCACGCGTTCGGCGCAGGCCCAGCTCTCGACGCGGCGCGTGGCCCAGTCGAAGCGGCGCACCTGGCGGCCCTCGATGTCGACCCAGTACAGCGCCTGCTCGGCCACCGACCACAGCGGGCTTTCGCCCACCTGGTCGCGTGATGCGTCGAGCCTGTCCATCGGCAGCGCGACGCTCATTCGAACGGGCCGGTGCGCACGAAGGCGCCGCCCTGGTAGCGCACGGCCGGGTCGTTGTAGTCGAGCGGCGGCTGCCTTGCCTCGACCGCGGCGCGGAACGGCTCCGAGCTGTCCTGCGGCACGTAGCCGAGGTGCTTCGCCTTGCTGTTGTCCCACCACTGCGTGCGGTTGTCCGACATGCCGTACACCACGCTGTAGCCGACCAGCGGCGCCGTCAGGCACGACACCACCAGCCGCTCCAGGTCGTCGAAGCTCATCCAGGTGGCCAGCATCCGGCGGTCCTTCGGTTCGGCGAACGACGAGCCGATGCGCAGGCAGGCGGTCTCGATGCCGTAGCGGTCGAAGTAGAAGCGCGCGAGGTTCTCGCCGAAGGCCTTGCTGACGCCGTACAGGCCGTCCGGGCGCGGCAGCGCGTGGGTGTCGAGCACCTCGTCCTGGCGGTAGAAGCCGGTCACGTGGTTCGAGCTCGCGAACAGCACGCGCTTCACGCCGTGCTTGCGCGCCGCTTCATACAGGTTGTAGGTGCCGACGATGTTGGCCTGCAGGATCGGATCGAACGCCGCCTCGACCGACACGCCGCCCAGGTGCACGACGGCATCGACGCCCTCCAGCAGGCCGTGCACCGCGGCCGCATCCTGCAGCGGCACCTGGCTGACTTCTTCGCCGGCGGCCGCCGCGCCCAGGTCGGCGAGATCGGACAGGCGCAGCACGTCGCAATAGGCCTTCAGGCGCGGCCGCAGCACGCGGCCGAGGCCGCCGGCAGCGCCGGTCAGCAACAGGCGCTTGAAGCGCAGGGAAGTGGTGGAGGTCGGCGGGGTCGTCATCGAGAGAATCTTTCACGGCCGACCGCGGATCTCGCTGTCGGCAACAGGTACGTCATCAGTTGTCGTACAACAGGCCGAATGATTGGTGACGGGCAGGGGGCTTGTCAAGCTGACGGGATGAGGGTAATCCCGAGGCTCGTGCGCCGCGCCGGGCTGCCAAACGGTGTCGTCGACGACGTACATTGTTGTACGACGACGGGCCGCCTTTGTCGATCCGCGGAAGCCCCGCCGGCCGGTGCGCCGCCTGTCGTACATTGAAAGCCCTTTCGCCAACCCCGTCATGAGCCGTTCGATGCACGTTCCGTCTTCTCCCGCTGCGACCGACCTGCCGCGCCGCCGGCCGCGCAGCCTGGCCATCGGCCTGGTCGAGACGCTGAGCGCGCGCATCCGCGACAACGTGATGCGATCGGGCGACAAGCTGCCCACCGAGGCCGCGATCATGGACGAGTTCGGCGTCAGCCGGACCGTGGTGCGCGAGGCGCTGTCGAAGCTGCAGGCCGGTGGGATGGTCGAGACGCGGCACGGCGTCGGCACCTTCGTCGTCGGCACGGGCGGCACGCAGAATTTCCGCATCGATCCCGAGCAGATCGCCACCGCCCGCGAAGTGATCGCGGTGCTCGATCTGCGCATCGGGCTCGAGGCCGAGGCGGCGGGCCTCGCGGCGGTGCGCCGCACCGATGCCAACATCGAGGTGATGCGCGGCGCGCTGGCCGCGTTCTCGGCGGCCATCGAGCACGACGGCGACGCGATCGCGCCCGATTTCCAGCTCCACATGGAGATCGCCCGGGCGACGCAGAACGTGCACTTCGTCGAGCTGATGACCTACCTCGGCACGATGATCATTCCGCGCGCGCGGCTCAACACCGCGAAGGTGGCCGGCGAGGGCCGGCGCGAGTACCTGCAGCGCGTCAATGTCGAGCACGAGAGCATCGTCAACGCGATCGCCGGGCGCGACCCCGAGGCAGCCCGCGCCGCGATGCGCACCCACCTGGCCAACAGCCGCGAACGCCTGCGCCGCGCCGACGGCAACGCGGCGCCCTGAACAAGGCGCGGGGTCGACCTCTTGTGTCTGCGGGGGTCATGTTGTACGATGACTGACAACTAGACCCGACCGCCCAAACTTCATTGGAGACGCGCATGTCACCCCAGGAACTCAAAACCACCATTTCGTCCGGCCTGCTGTCCTTCCCGGTGACGGACTTCGACGCGCAGGGCAACTTCCAGCCGTCGACGTATGCGAAGCGGCTCGAATGGCTGGCGCCGTATGGCGCGACCGCGCTGTTCGCGGCCGGCGGCACCGGCGAGTTCTTCTCGCTGGTCGGCGAGGAGTACGGCCAGGTCATCAAGGTGGCGGTCGACACCTGCAAGCACAGCGTGCCCATCATTGCGGGCGTCGGCGGCCCGACCCGCCAGGCGATCGCGATGGCGAAACAGGCCGAGGCGCTGGGCGCCAAGGGCCTGCTGCTGCTGCCGCACTACCTGACCGAGGCCGGCCAGCAAGGGCTGGTCGCGCACGTCGAGGCGGTGTGCAAGTCGGTGAAGATCGGCGTGATCGTCTACAACCGCGCGGTGTGCAAACTCAGCGCGGCGAGCCTGCAGCAGCTGGCCGACCGCTGCCCGAACCTGGTGGGCTTCAAGGACGGCGTCGGCGAGATCGAGGCGATGGTGACGGTGCGCCAGAAACTGGGCGACCGCTTCGCGTACCTGGGCGGGCTGCCGACGGCCGAGGTCTATGCCGCGGCCTACAAGGCGCTGGGCGTGCCGGTGTATTCGTCGGCGGTGTTCAACTTCGTGCCGAAGACCGCGATGGATTTCTACCGCGCCGTCGCGGCCGACGACCGCGCGACGCAGAGCCGCCTGATCGACGACTTCTTCCTGCCGTACCTCGACATCCGCAACCGCCAGCAGGGCTACGCGGTCAGCATCATCAAGGCCGGCGCGACGCTGGTCGGCCACCCGGCCGGCCCGGTGCGGCCGCCGCTGACCGACCTGACGGGCGAAGAGGTTGAAATGCTGTCCGCGCTGATCAAGCGCCTCGGCCCGCAATGAGGAGCCCGCGATGAGCGAACACCTGAACTACATCAACGGCGCATGGGTCGCCGGTTCGCGCTTCGTGCCGAACATCAACCCGTCGGACCTCGCCGACACCGTCGGCCTGTTCGCGAGCGCGACGGCCGCGCAGGTCGATGAGGCGGTGCAGGCCGCGCGCGCCGCGGCGCCGGCCTGGGCGCTCTTCAACGTGCAGGCCCGCGCCGACGCGCTCGACCGCATCGGCAACGAGATCCTCGCGCGCCGCGAAGAGCTCGGCACGCTGCTCGCACGCGAGGAAGGCAAGACGAAGCCGGAAGGCATCGGCGAGGCCGCCCGCGCCGGCAACATCTTCAAGTTCTTCGCCGGCGA
>NZ_JBFUGN010000191.1:0-8272 GCF_056402895.1 Rhizobacter sp. P3_B12
TGCGCGCGTCGGCGAAGGTGCACACCGCCGTCGCGATCGCCTCGGGCCGCGGGTACAGCCGCACCGTCACCTCGGTGATGACGCCCAGCGTGCCCTCGCTGCCGACGAAGATGCGCGTCAGGTCGTAGCCGGCCGACGATTTCTTGGCCCGGCGCGCAGTGCGGATGATCTTGCCCTCGGCCGTCACGACGGTGAGCGCCAGCACGTTCTCGCGCATCGTGCCGTAGCGCACCGCGCTGGTGCCGCCGGCGCGCGTTGCCGCCATGCCGCCGAGCGATGCCTTCGAGCCCGGATCGATCGGAAAGAACAGGCCGGTGTCCTTCACGTCGGCATTCAGCTGCGAGCGGGTGACGCCGGCCTGCACCGTCGCGGTCAGGTCCTGTGCGTTGATCGTCAGCACCTCGTCCATCTCGGACAGGTCGATCGAGATGCCGCCCGCATGGCCGAGCACATGCCGCTCGAGCGACGAGAACACGCCGAAGGCGGTCACCGCGACGCGGTGCATCGCGCACAGCCGAACCACCTCGGCCACCTCTTCGGTCGTGTGGGCGAAGACGATGCCGTCCGGCATCGTCATGTCGATCGCCGACGGCTCGCGGCCGCACTGCTCGCGCATCAGGCGGCCGAGCTTGAAGCGCAGTCCGAAGGTGTGGCGCAAGGCATCGATCAAGGCCATCGGCGCACCTGTCAATGCGGGGACGGCAGGGTTCACAAAGTCAGTGGCGGAGTTCGCAAGGTCGATCATGGTGGTCCTCTCTGAGACGGTGGATGTGGCGCCTGTTGGCCGGCGCTGCGGTATGAACTGCGGGTACGAAATTTCTTGCAGCCATGCGGGTCACGCGCTCGCGCTCAGCAGGCGCACGCCGCGCCAGGCCGCGTTGCGCACCGCATGCCGGATGGCCAGGGTGGCGGCCGCCAGCACGCATTCGGCGGCCCGTGTCTGCTTGACGACGGTGGTGGCGCACACCGACACCGTGCGCGTGATCGAAGGCCGGGTGATCTCGACCACCGCGAGCTTCTTCTGCAGCACCTCGGTCTCGATGCTGGGCCACGAGAGGATCGTCGCGGCGATGTTGGCCGCGACCGCCTGCTTCAGCAGCGCCAGCGAGTTCATCTCGGCAATGACCGTCGGCGGCGACAGGCCCTCGCGCATCATCACGCGCTCGACCCGGTGGCGCACCCCCTGCTCCAGCCCGGGCAGCACCAGCTCGATGCCCTGCAGCTCGCGCAGCGTGATGACCTTGCGGCGCGCCAGCCGCGACTTCGGGTTCACGACGAGGAACAACCGCTCCTCCATCACGCGCACCATGTCGAGCCCTTCGAGGTTGCCGTCGTCGAACGCGATGCCCAGCATCAGCCGGCCGCTCTTGACCCATTCGAGCACCGTGYCGCTCAGCTCCTCGTAGATCTGCAGGCGGATCGCCGGATAGCGCGTGCGGACCTCGTTGAAGATGGGCAGCCCGAGCGGCGCGACCATGCACAGCGGAATGCCGATGCCGACATGCCCGGTCGGCTCGGTCGAGCAGCTGGTGACCGCATCGTGCGCATCGTCGGCATGCTTCAGGATGGCTTGCGCATAGCGGTACAGGTGCTGGCCGCATTCGGTCGGCGACACCCCGCGCGAGCTGCGGTTGAGCAGCAGGCTTTTGAACTCGTCTTCCAGTGCGGCCACCTGGTGGCTCAGTGCGGATTGCGCCACGTGCAGCACGCCGGCCGCGCGGGACAGGCTGCCCAGGTCCACGATGCGCACGAAATAGCGTAGCTGTCTCAACTCGATTTTCCTGTCCTCCTGGGTTGCGTTTCAGCGCTGGCGCGCCAGCGCGAGCCGCACCCGCGACCCGATCTGCGGTGAAGGCTGGCCGTTCGCGCCCTCCGAGGCAGCCGATGCGTCCAGGGCGTCCACCGGCTCGACGCGCAGCGCGTCGGCGAGCGACAGGTCGACCTGCAGCAGGTAGGGCTCGTCGCTGGCAAGGCAGTCGGCCACCGCGCGTTCGATCGCGGCGGCCGACTTCAGCCGGTGGATGCGCCAGCCGAAGGCGCGCGCGACCGCGGCGATGTCGGGCCGCTGGATCATCACGGAGGGCGACGCCGCACAGGCCGCGGCATTGCGCCGCGGATCGGCCAGCGGCGGCGGAAACACGATCAGCTTCAGCGGCCAGCCGTGGTCGTAGACCGACTGCAGCTCGTGCAGGGTCGGCAGCAGTGCATTCGCATCGCTCAGGCACACGACCGGCCGTTGCGGGTGCGCCGCCAGCACGCCGATCGCCGCCGGCAACGCGAAGCCCGGCATGCCGACACCGGTCGACACCAGCCAGCGGCCCGGATGCAGGTGCTGCAGGTGGCGTGCGCCGGCCGCCTGCGCCAGGCCGTCGTCGACGGTCACGACCGCCCCGAGCGCCGCCAGCGGCTCGCGCAGGGCCCGCAGCACCTGGTCGGTGATCGGCGTGCGCGTGCGCGGCCCGTTGACTTCATCGGCGAGCGCGGCATCGCGCCGCCAGCCGTCGATCGCCTGCCACCACGCGTGCCGCGGGGTGGGCCCGTCGCCTTCCGTCTCGGCCTGGCCTTGCAGGCTCTTCAGCCACTGCTGGCCCAGCCCCTTCAGCACCTCGCCACCATCGCCGACCAGCGGCGTGGCAGATGGCCAGACCTTGTTGATGCTGGTCGGATCGATGTCGACATGGATCAGCATGCCCGGCAGGGGCTCGCCGCGCGGCCAGGAGCGCTCGTCGATGCGGGCGCCGATGCAGACCACGACATCGGCGTGCCGCAGCGCGAGGTTCGCCACCGGGCTGCCCTGCTCGCCCAGGCAGCCCAGGCAGTGCCGGTCGCCGGAGGGCAGCGCGCCGAGTGCCGCCATCGTCAGCACGCACGGCAGGTCGGCCACCCGCGCGAACTCGGCCAGCGCCGCGCTCGCCGCGGCGCCGGAGCGGATCACGCCACCCCCCGCATACAACAGGGGCCGGCACGCCGCACGGATCTGCGCCACCGCGCGGACCAGCCGGCGATCCGGCGGCATCAGCGGCCCCTGGCCCGTGAGCACCGCGCCGACCACGGACGCGCCGGTGCGCCGCACCGTCACTTCGGTGCGCTGCACGTCGAGCGGCATGTCGAGCAGCACCGGCCCGCCGCGGCCGGCGCGGGCGATCTGCACCGCGCGGTCGACGATGGCCGCCGCATCGTGCGCCAGCGCCAGGTCGATGCGCCGGCTCCACTTCGTCACGGCGCGGGTGATGCCCAGCGCATCGCATTCGCGGAAGGCATCGGTGCCGATCAGCGCCGATTCGACCTGCCCGGCGATGCACAGCAGCGGCACCGAATCGGCCATCGCGCTCATCAGCCCGGCCACCGCCGCCGCGACACCGGAGCCGCCCGACACCAGCACGGCCGCCATCTGCCCGGTCGCCTTGGCATAGCCCTCGGCCGCGTGCACCGCCGCCCGCTCCTGCGACAGCCGCACGACGCGCACCCCGGCGCTCGTGCCGAGCGCCTCGCACAGCGGCGCGATCAGGGCGCCTCCGCTGCACAGGAAGAACATCGTCACGCCGTTGTCGATCAGCGCCTGGATGACCGCCTGCGAGCCGGTCTGCCAGCGCGCCGGCAGGCCGAGCCGGTGGGGCGTGGTGCGCTGGCCGTCGGGGGGAATGTCCACGGGCTCGGGAAACAGGGTGGCGTGAGGCTGGAAGTGCTGCATGCGGAGTTCTGCGCGCTGACAGACCAAGGGGAGCGAGACAAAGGGGGCGGGACGACAGCAGATGTCCAACGGGAGACAGCCAACAAGCCCGGGACAAAAAAACCGCCGGGTGCCAGCTTGCGTCTCAATTGCGGGGAAATCGTGCAGGCCGATGGGCCAGGGTCCCCGCGGCCTGCGGATGGGTGAATCCGGCGGCGCGTGATGAATGGATGCGAATGCTAGTGAGCTTTCGCGCAGAGGGGCATATCCAATGTCGATAGCGCCATCTGCCAAATCGATGGCTCGAGGCACGGCGGCTCAAGCTCGTGCAAGAAATTGCAGGCGCCATGACAACAGCCCCGGCGCCAGCATGCTGGCAACCGGGGCTGCGGGGTCCGCGCGAACGCGGGAAGGGACGCCGGGGCCTCAGCCCATGTGCAGGCCGCCGTTGACCGAGAAGTCGGCGCCGGTCGCGAAGCCGGATTCATCCGACGCCACCCACGCCACGATGGACGCGATGTCGTCCGGCGTGCCCAGGCGCTTGACCGGGATGCCGGCGACGATCTTGTCGAGCACGTCCTGGCGGATCGACTTGACCATGTCGGTGGCGATGTAGCCCGGCGACACGGTGTTGACCGTCACGCCCTTGTTGGCGACTTCCTGGGCCAGCGCCATCGTGAAGCCGTGCATGCCGGCCTTCGCGGCGGAGTAGTTGGTCTGGCCGAACTGGCCCTTCTCGCCGTTGACCGAGCTGATGTTGATGATGCGGCCCCAGCCCTTCTCGAGCATGTCGTCGATCACCTGCTTGGTGACGTTGAACAGGCTGGTCAGGTTGGTCTCGATCACCGCATCCCAGTCGGCGCGGCTCATCTTGCGGAACATGCCGTCGCGCGTGATGCCGGCGTTGTTGACCAGCACGTCGATCGAGCCCAACTCGGCCTTGGTCTTCTGGAACGCCGAGACGGTGGAATCCCAGTCGCCGACATTGCCGACCGACGCGTGGAAGTTGTAGCCGAGCGCCTTCTGCTCGTTCAGCCACTTGGTGAAATCGCGGCTCGGGCCGCAGCCCGCCACGACGRTGAAGCCGTCCTTGTGCAGGCGCTGGCACATCGTGGTGCCGATGCCGCCCATGCCCCCGGTGACGTAGGCGATCTTCTGGGTCATTTTCTTCTCTCCTGAAATAGGTGTGCAGACACCCGAGCGTCGTCGCGCCCGGGTGCGGCGTCAACCGGGGTTCGCCCTTGGCTCACCCTGGCTTAACTTTCAACGCTCGACCGTCAAGGCAACACCCATGCCACCGCCGATGCACAGGCTCGCGATGCCCTTCTTCGCGTTGCGGCGCTGCATCTCGTGCAGCAGCGTCACCAGGATGCGGCAGCCGGATGCACCGATGGGGTGCCCGATCGCGATCGCGCCGCCGTTGACGTTCACCTTGCTCGTGTCCCAGCCCATCTCGTTGTTCACCGCGCAGGCCTGGGCCGCGAAGGCTTCGTTGATCTCGAGCAGGTCGAGGTCGGAGGGCTTCCAGCCGGCCCGCTGCAGCGCCTTCTGCGAGGCCGGCACCGGCCCGATCCCCATGAAGGCCGGGTCGAGCGCCACGGTCGCGTAGCTCTTGATGCGCGCGAGCGGCGTCAGGCCCAGCTGGTCGGCCTTCTTCGCGGTCATCACGACCACGCCGGCCGCGCCGTCGTTCAGGCCCGATGCATTGCCGGCCGTCACGCCGCCGGCCTTGTCGAAGGCCGGGCGCAGGCCCGCCAGCGCCTCGGCATTGGTCTTGCGGTTGATGAACTCGTCGGCGGCGAACACGATCGGGTCGCCCTTCTTCTGCGCGATGCTGAACGCGACGATCTCGTCCTTGAACCGGCCAGCATCCTGCGCGGCGGCCGCCTTCTGCTGCGAGGCCAGCGCCAGCGCGTCCTGCGCCTCGCGGCTCACGCCGAACTTCTTCGCGACGTTCTCGGCGGTGATGCCCATGTGGTACTGGTTGTACACATCCCACAGGCCGTCGGTGATCATCGAATCGACCAGCTTCCAGTCGCCCATGCGCTGGCCGTCGCGCGAGTTCGGCAGCACGTGCGGGGCGAGGCTCATGCTCTCCTGGCCGCCGGCGATCACGATCTCGGAGTCGCCGTCGCGGATCGCCTGCGCCGCCAGCATCACCGCCTTCAGGCCGGAGCCGCAGACCGCGTTGATGGTCAGCGCCGGCACCGCCTGCGGCAGGCCGCTCTTGATGACGGCCTGGCGCGCCGGGTTCTGGCCCGAGCCGGCGGTGAGCACCTGGCCGAGGATGACCTCGTTGACCTGGTCGCCGCTGAGTTTCGCGCGCTTCAGCAGCTCGGCGATGACGGCTGCGCCCAGCTCGGGGGCCGGCGTCTTCGCGAGGGCGCCACCGAACTTGCCGACGGCGGTGCGGGTGGCGGCGACGATGACGATGTCGGACATGGGAGTCTCCTGTTGACGGGATTGAGGGCGGATGCTGGAGGGAATGTGGTGCGCTGCGGGCGCCGGGTCAAGCCTGCGCGCATCAGGCCTTTTGCTTCACATAGCGCCCGGGCGCCGGCTCGATCGGCTTGTGCCTGCGGCTGCCAGGGTTTTTCGGGGCCGCAAGCTGCTTGCCGGCGTGGCCGGCCAGCCAGGCGTCCCAGTCGGTCCACCAGCTGCCGGGGTGTTCCTGCGCGGCCGCGAACCATTCGTCGGCGCTGGCGGGTTGCGCTCCCTGGGCCTGGCCGATCCAGTGGCTGCGCTTCTTCTTGGCCGGCGGGTTGATCACGCCGGCGATGTGGCCCGAGGCGCCCAGCACGAAGCGCGTCTTCGCCTTCTTCAGCACCTGGGTGTTCCGGTACGCCGCGTCCCACGGCACGATGTGGTCCTCGCGCGAGCCGTACACGTAGGTCGGCATGTCGACGCGCGACAGGTCGAGCTTCTCGCCGCACACCGTCACGCGGCCCGGCTTCACCAGGTTGTTCTCGAGGTAGGTATTGCGCAGGTACCAGCAGTACATCGGCCCCGGCAGGTTGGTGCTGTCGCTGTTCCAGTACAGCAGGTCGAACGGCGGCGGCGTCTCGCCCTTCAGGTAGTTGCCGACGACGTAGTTCCACAGCAGGTCGTTCGGGCGCAGCGCGCTGAAGGTGGAGGCCAGCTCCTGCCCCTTCAGCAGCCCGCCGCCGTTCGGGCTGGCCGGGCCGAGCGTCATCTCGCGCAGCTGCACCATCGCCTCGTCGACGAACAGGTCGAGCACGCCGGTGTTGCTGAAATCGAGGAAGGTCGTCAGCAGCGTCATGCTGGCCGCGGGCTTGCGGCCGCGCGCGGCCAGCACCGCCAGCGCCGTCGCGAGGATGGTGCCGCCGACGCAGAAGCCGAGCGTGTTGAGCTTGTCGGCGCCGGTGATTTCCGTGACCACGTCGATCGCGCGGATGGCCGCGTCTTCGATGTAGTCGTCCCAGCCGAGGTGCGACAGGCCCGCGTCGGCATTGCGCCAGCTGACGACGAACACCCGGTGGCCCTGCGCGACCGCATGGCGGATCAGCGAGTTCTCCGGCTGCAGGTCGAGGATGTAGTACTTGTTGATGCACGGCGGCACCATCAGCAGCGGCCGCTCGAACACGGTCCTGGTCAGCGGCTTGTACTCGAGCAGCTGGAACAGTTCGTTCTCGAACACCACGCTGCCCTCGGTGGTGGCGACGTTGCGGCCGACCTCGAACACGCTCTCGTCGGTCTGCGAGACGTGGCCCTGCTGCAGATCCTGCACCAGGTGCTGCACGCCGTGCAGGATGCTCTCGCCCTGCGTCTTCAGCGCGAGCTGCAGCGCCTCCGGGTTGAGCGGCAGGTAGTTGCTGGGCGAGGCCGCCGCGACGTACTGCTGCACCGCGAAGCGGATGCGCTCGCGCGTCTTCTCGTCGCCCTCGACGCTGTCGGCCAGGCCCATCAGCGTGCGGGCGTTCAGCAGGTACAGCCGCGCGGTGAACGAGGCCATCGGGTTGTCGGCCCAGGCCGGGCCGCTGAAGCGGCGGTCGCCCAGCGGTTCGGGGGCGGGCCGGGCCGCGGCACCGTTCGACGGCGCGCCGGCGATGCTCTGGTTCCACAGCGCGCTCGCCTGCGCCATGTAGTCGGCCTGCAGCGCGCTGAGGGCCGGCAACGGCAGGCTCAGCCCGCTCATCGATTTGAAAACGTCACCGATCGTCGCGCCGAATGCATCGGCACTGTCGGGGGCCACCGCCGCTTGATTCTTCACAGGTCTCCTTGCCGGCCTCGCACGGGCCGCCGCCTTGGGGTCAGTTTCGGGTCACACTCTTCGCTTCGACACCAGCCGCCGAGCGGCCTCAAAAATGTACCTCGTCGCGATTGCCTGGATGTACGTGGTTGTCATGATGAGCATCGCCGAGGCGACCAGCTCGCAAGGCACCGTGCTCGGCGCGGTCTTCACCTTGCTGCTGTACGGCGTGCTGCCGCTGTCGATCGTGCTGTACCTGCTGGGCACGCCGTCGCGGCGGCGTGCGCAACGCCAGGCCGAAGCCGCCGCCGAGGCAGGCTCCCCGGCTTCAGCGCAACCAGACGGCAGCGGCCATCCGCCCGGTGATGCGGTCGCGCCGGAACGAAAAGAAC
>NZ_JBFUGN010000192.1:0-8267 GCF_056402895.1 Rhizobacter sp. P3_B12
CCTACGCCGCACGCCGCGCGCTGCGCGGCGACATGAACCCGTTGCCGCTGTACCGCATCGACGCGCACGGCGACGCGGCCGAAGTCGCCCGCCTGCACCTCACCTACCCCGACGGTTGYGCGCTGGACTTCATCGAGCCGTTCGAATGGCCGATGGAGGCCGACATGCAGGACGGCTGGTTCGACGGCGTCCCCTACCCGCTGCAGGACCTCCGGCCGCAGGGCTTCCTCGGCCGGCAGTTCGCGCGCCAGCATGCCCCGTTGCTCGGGGTGGGCGAAGACCCGGCGCGCTGGTCCGATGACGATGCGCTGCACGCCCTGTCGCTGCTGGGCGCGGACCAGAGCGGCAACTTCATCCTGGGCGAAGCGGCCTTCCGGCTCTGGCAATCGAGGCAGGACCAGCAACCCGATCCGATCGCGGACGAACAGGTGGAGCCCGCCTATGCGCAACTCGCGCAGCGCGCGATGACGGCGGGCGATGCCGGCTCGTCGGCCGGCGGCGAGTTCCCGAAGTTCACGGCCGTGCGGCGGCTGGACGGCATGCCGGCGCACGTCATCGTCAAGTTCTCCGGCTCCGACGATTCCGCGATCACGCAACGCTGGTCGGACCTGCTGGTGTGCGAGCACCTGGCATCGACCGTGATCCCCGCGCACCTGGGGCTGGCCGCCGCGCGCTCGACCATCCACCGCGCCGGCAACCGGACCTGCCTCGAGGTCGTGCGCTTCGACCGGCACGGCCTGCTCGGGCGTTCGGCGCTGTGCTCCTGGTCGGCACTGAGCGGTGCGATGTTCGGGCTGGCCGGGCGCCCGTGGACGGAAGCGGCAGCGCAGTTGCTCGCGCTCGGATTCATCGATGCGCAAACGCACGACCAGATCGCACGCCTCTGGCATTTCGGCCGGCTCACCGCCAACACCGACATGCACGAGGGCAACCTGTCGTTCGTGCCCGGCCTGAAGCTCTCGCCAACCTACGACGTGCTGCCGATGCTGTACGCGCCGGTGCGCGGCGTGGAGCTGCCCGAGAAGAACTTCGCGCCGCCGCGCCCGCTGCCTTCGGAGCGCGAGGCGTGGCAGCAGGCCGCGCAGGCGGCGATGGTGTTCTGGCAGGCGGCGGCCGAGGACCCGCGCATCAGCGCCGCGTTCCGGCGCATCTGCGACGACAACGGCGCGATCGTCCGGCGGCTCGCGACCAGGACCTGACGGTCCGCAGCGCCCCGAGGGCCGGACCGCGGCGCGCTGTGCTAGGGTGCAGCCTCATGACCGCCGACCACCCCGCGGAGCCCTTGCAGCACAGCGAAGAACGTTTCCGCCTGCTCGTCGAGAGCGTGCGGGACTACGCCATCTTCATGCTCGACCCCGAGGGCCGGGTCATCAGCTGGAATGCCGGTGCCGAGCGCTTCAAGGGCTACCGCGCGCACGAGATCATCGGCCAGCACTTCTCGCGCTTCTACCCGCCCGAAGCGCTGGCGCGCAGCCTGCCCACGCACGAGCTCGAGGTGGCCCAGGCGACCGGGACCTTCGAGGACGAGGGCTGGCGCGTTCGCAAGGACGGCTCGCAGTTCTGGGCCAACGTCGTGATCACCGCGATGCGCGCCCCCGACGGCCAGCTGCTCGGCTACGCCAAGGTCACGCGCGACCTGACGCAGCGGCGCGGCCATGAAGAAGCCCTGCGCCGCAGCGAAGAGCGGTTCCGGCTGCTGGTCGAAGGCGTGTCCGACTACGCGATCTTCATGCTCGACCCCAACGGCAGGATCRCCACCTGGAACGTCGGTGCCGAGCGCATCAAGGGCTACACCGCCGCCGACATCATCGGCAGGCACTTCTCGATCTTCTACCCACGCGAGGCACGGGAGAGCGGCTGGCCAGACCACGAGCTGCAGGTGGCCGCCGAGAAGGGCAGCTTCATCGACGAGGGATGGCGCGTGCGCAAGGACGGCTCGATGCTGTGGGCCAACGTCACGATCACCGCGCTGCGCCATGGCGACGGCCGGCTGCTCGGCTTCGCCAAGCTGACCCGCGACCTCACCGAGCGCCGGCAGGCCGAGGCCGCCGAGCTCGCCAGCCGCCAGCGCGACGAACTGCTGCAGGCCGAGCGCAGCGCCCGCATGGAGGCGCAGCGCGCGACGCGCGTGAAGGACGAGTTCCTCGCGACGCTGTCGCACGAGTTGCGCACGCCGCTCAGCGCCATCCTCGGCTGGACCCAGGTGCTGCGCCGCGCCGCCAACACCGACAAACCGGTGGACCTGGAGCGCGCCATCGAGGTGATCGATCGCAATGCCCGGGCGCAGGTCAAGTTGATCGACGACCTGCTCGACCTGAGCCGGATCATGGCCGGCAAGGTCCGGCTCGATGTGCAGCCGATCGCGCTGCTGGACGTGGTGCAGGCGGCCGTCGACTCGGCGCTGCCCTCGGCCGAGGCCAAGGACGTGCGCCTGACGAGCCAGCTGGATCCGGCCGCGTCGACGGTGCACGGCGACAGCGGCCGCCTGCAGCAGGTGGTGTGGAACCTGCTCACCAACGCCATCAAGTTCACGCCGCGCGGCGGGCAGGTGCAGGTGACGCTGCAGCGCGTCGGCGCGCGCCTCGAGCTGAGCATCAGCGACAGCGGCATCGGCATTCCGGCCAGCTACCTGCCGCACGTGTTCGACCGCTTCTCGCAGCAGGACAGCTCGACGACGCGGGCCTTCGGCGGCCTGGGCCTGGGGCTCGCGATCTGCAGGCAGCTGGTGGAGCTGCACGGCGGCACGATCCGGGCGAGCAGCGAGGGCGAAGGCCAGGGGGCGAGCTTCGTGGTCGAGCTGCCGGTCTCGCAGGCGCCGCAGCAGACCGAGGCGGCGCAGTCCGGGCCGCCGGCCGGGGCCGGGGCTGCCGACCTGCCGCCGCTGCCGCGGCTGGGTGGCGTGCACGTGTTCATCGTCGACGACGAGCCCGATGCGCGCGAACTGCTGCGGTGCATGTTCGAGGACCAGGGTGCGCAGGTGACCGGCTTCGCCTCGGCGCAGGAGGCGCTCGCGGCCGTGCAGCAGGCCCGGCCGGCGCTGATCGTGAGCGACATCGGCATGCCGGCGATGGACGGCTACCAGTTCATGCGGGCGCTGCGCGCCGCCGAAGGCCGCGACGAGCGCATCCCCGCCGTGGCGCTGACCGCCTTCGCGCGTGCCGAGGACCGCAAGAAATCGCTGCTCGCCGGCTACCAGGCCCACCTGGCCAAGCCATTCGACATGGCGGAGCTGATCCTGACGGCGGCGGGGCTGCTGGGGCGCTGAGCCGCTACGGCGCAGCGGCAGAGCCTGGGACGCTCGGACCGACCCGTCGATCAATGGCTGACAGCGCCGTGGAACCGTGTCGCGCGGAACGGCACTGATTCGGGCCATTGGTCAATGAATCGAAACGGAACTCCCGCATGAATCCCAGCGTCTCTTCTCAAAACAACCGCCGCGTCGTGTCGGGGCAATCCACGGACCGGATACAGGCCCCCTCTGCGTCCCGGCCGACCGACACGAGTTCGGATCTGCACGACGCATTGAACAGGCTGGAGGAACCCGGGTGTTCACCGAAGAAACGCTTTCTCGCGTGGACCATGGCGCTGAACATCAGCCTGAGCGAAAAAAATGACGAATGCCTTGCATGGCTGCACCACCTGCATGCACACGGCGAAGACGGCAGCCAGGAGATCGATGCCTCCATCGCGCTCCGCGAGCTCGATCTCGACACCCTGGAATACGCCTTCGCGTGGYTCGACCGCACTGGGATCTCATTGCCGGTCGGCATAGAACAAGAGGCCGATTCCATCAGAGCCAACCCCTCGATGCTCAAGCTCGCAAGCCTGCTGCTTCGCGATTCCCACCGGATCCGCTCGCTGAAGATCACCGGCAACGGCAGCTCCTTCGAAGATGAAGCGCTGCGCTGCCTGACCCAGGCCCTCGAAGGCAACCAGTCGCTGCGATCGCTGACACTCTGCAGTTGCGGCCTCGACGACAGTGCGATGGCGCAGATTGGCGCTGCACTGAAAGGCAACCGCTCCATCGAGGAGCTCGACTTCTCCTACAACTCATGCGGCACGTCCGGCTACACCGCGATGGCCTGCTCGCTCGGGAACCGGCGCCATCTGCGGGCGTTGACCCTCCGCGGAGCTGCAGGCGACGGCGGCCTTGCAGCGATTTTCGAATCGCTGAAGGAGCTCGGCGTCGAGGAGATTCATCTGGTTTCAGCGTCGTACTCGCAGGCCGATGCCAAGGCGCTCGCCGACCTGCTGACCACTTCGAAGTCCTTGAAGGTCCTGGATCTGGGCCATCCCTCATGGAACAAGGCCTGCCGCGACCAGAGGTCTTCAGGCGCTGGCCGACTGCATCACAAAGTGCGGCGGAAATTCCAGCGTGCGCGGCTGGGCAGATGGAAACTTGCAGAAAAGGAGGCCATTTCGAAGGACGCCAGGACGGCGAAGCGGGTCAGTACCGTCATGGACATCGTCTTCAACGCCATCGGTGGGAACTCGACGCTGACGGAGCTCTGCATCCGAGGCTGGCCGCTTGAGGCAGGACATGCCCACGCGCTGGGCAAGATGCTTTCGCAACCATGCAGCCGGCTGACCAAGCTCAAGATGGGCAAGGTCGACAATCACGAGGTGTACCAGGCATTTGTGAAAGCTGCCATGCAGAGCGAGACATTGATCGAGCTCGATGTGTCCCCGGGCGTTCCCGATGAGGTGATGAAGGTCATCGAGGGAAACCGTGCCCGGCTGGCGCCCCTCGCCCTGCACACGATGTTCCATCGCAGCGGATTGCCGTACCTTCCCAAGGATGTTCTCGAGCTCATCCGGAGGCAACTCAATGGGAAAGACGTTGGGAACGTGATCCAGTTGGTGGCGGGTCTTCGACCCGAGACCGACTGACTCGCCGCTACGGCGCCGCGCGAGATGCGCGGCCCGCCGTCGCCTCGACCCACTCGCACAGCCGGCTGGCCTCGTGGTTCAGCATCTGCAGCGAGGCCACGCCGAGGCGCCGCAACGCGCCGGTGCTGACCCGGTCGAGGATCGGTGGCGCGTCGTCGAGCAAGGCCATCTCGTCCTGCTCCATCAGTTCGAGCAGCACGCGCACGCCGTGGGTCACGTCGATCACCTGGCCGATCAGCTGGTTCAGGTGCCGGGCCTCGATCGGGAGCGCGTCGCTCTCCGGGCGGGTCCATCGAAAGGCTTGAAAGTGCGGCGCGGTACGGCTGTCGTCGCACGCGTCATCATCAGGAAAGGCCGTCATCGCAGGGGCTCCTCGAACGCGTACCGTCTGCCACCCCGTTTCACAACGAGGGTGGCAGCCCAAGGCAGGGTTGGAAGACCGGTCTCAAAGGAGTCGGCGAGCCCGAAGGCTCCCCCACCTGGGCTGCCGTCGAGACGGGCACCAAGGGGCGACAACGATCAAGCCACCGCAGAGGGTGGCTTGATCGCTCCTTTGAAACCGGGCTTCCAACCCCGACCCACGCTCTTGCGCAGGCGGGCGCAATTTAGCATGGCCTCACGCGGCCACTTGTCGCCCACAACCCCGCACCGCGTTCAGCCAAGCCCCAGGTGTAGGATCCCCCGCTTCCCCACCTGCCCTCGCCCGCCATGTCCGTCTACGACCGCCTGAAAGCCCTCGGCATCGAACTGCCGCCGGTGTCCGCCCCCGCTGCCGCCTATGTGCCCTTCGTGCGCACCGGCAACCTGGTGTTCCTGTCCGGCCACATCGCCAAGCGCGACGGCAAGCCCTGGGTCGGCCAGCTCGGCCGCGACACCGACACCGCCACCGGCAAGCTCGCCGCGCGCGCGATCGCGATCGACCTGATGGGCACGCTGCACGTGGCGGTCGGCGGGAACCTGAACAAGGTCGAGCGCATCGTCAAGGTGATGAGCCTCGTCAACAGCACCGGCGATTTCACCGAGCAGCACCTGGTGACCAACGGCTGCTCCGAGCTGCTGGCCGAGGTGTTCGGCGCCGAGAAGGGCGCGCATGCGCGCAGCGCGTTCGGCGTGGCCCAGGTGCCGATGGGCGCCTGCGTCGAGATCGAGCTGATCGCGCAGGTGGCCTGAACGATGGCCGCCTTCAAGTTCGGCGCCACGCAGCGCCTGTATGCCGTCGCGGTGCTGTGCCTGGCCGCCGTCGGCGTCGCGCTGTTCTCGCAGTACGTCTTCGACATGCGCCCCTGCCCGTGGTGCATCCTGCAGCGCCTGCTGTTCACGCTGATCGCGGTGCTGTGCATCGTCGCGGCCTGGCTTCGCGGCGGGCCGCGCGTCGCGCTCGGCGGCATCTCGGTGCTGCTGGCCGCCTGCGGGATCGCGGCAGCGCTGTACCAGAACCTGGTCGCCGCGAAGTCCTCCTCGTGCAACCTGACCTTCGCCGACAAGATCATCAGCGGCATCGGCGTCGACAAGCTGCTGCCGTCGGTGTTCCAGGTGACCGGCAGCTGCGCCGAGGCGGCGGTCTCGATCATCGGCGTGCCTTACGAGTTCTGGAGCCTCGCGGTGTTCGGCGTGGCCGGGCTGCTGGTGCTGTCGGCGCTGCGCGGGCGCTGATYACCCTGGCCGCGGGTCAATCGCCGATGGCGCCCGCGGCCATCGAGGGCTAAGCTCACAGCATCGTCCGCTACCGGAGCACGATCATGATGTGGCACTGGAACTCGTGGTGGGAACCGCGCCAGGACAACCCCACCGCCACCGAGCCCCCCGCCTGGCACGGGCCGTGGGGCGTGGAGCAGGTGGCCGCCTGGCAGGCGCGCAGCTGGGAGCACATGGTGAGCACGAGCCGCTCGATGTGGAGCTTCTGGCTCGGTGCGATGCCGATGCCCACGTGGCCGGCGATCGGGCAACTGACACCGCCGACACCGCCGCAGGAGGTGCAGCCGGAGCCGCCGGCCGCAGCGGCAACACGGACGCCGCGCAAAACTTCGCCGCGCAAGCGGACTGCACAGCCCGACGGGCGACACGCGCAGCAGGCGCGCCACCGGTGAGCCTGCCCCCCGGCCGCTGAGCCGGGCGCGCCATCAACCTGGCGTCAGCCCGCCAACACCCGCTGCGCCTTCATCCCCGCATCCAGCACCTTGCCCTTGCGCGCCCGCTTGCCGCCATAGACGGCGAGCGACGCGCCCTTCAGGTCTTCCTCCTTCGGCTTGCCGCCGCGGCCCAGGCCCAGCACCTTCAGCGCGGCCGCGCAGGTGGCGGTGGAGACCAGCGGATCCTTCGCATCCACTTCCATCAGCGTCAGCCCGCGGCCGCCGTTGGCCTGCAGCTTCAGCTCGTCGAGCGGGAACACCAGCAGCCGGCCCGAGAGGCTCAGGCACGCCACCTGCGTGTGCGCCGCCGCCAGCGGCACCGGCGGCAGCAGCTTGTCGCCCTCGTCCAGCGTGATGAAGCTCTTGCCGCCGCGCTGCCGGCTGACCATGTCGGACACCTGCGCCAGCAGCCCGAAGCCGCCGGTGTTCGACAGCAGCAGCTTCGTGTCGGCGCTCGCCGCGAAGTAGTGCAGCGGCTGCGTGCCGCTCTCCAGGTCGACCAGCGTCGTGATCGGCTGACCATCGCCGCGCCCGCCCGGCAGCAGGCTGGTCGCGATCGAATACACCCGCCCGTTGCTGCCGAACACCAGCAAGGTGTCGACGCTGCGGCACGGGAAGGTGCCGTACAGCCCGTCGCCGGCCTTGAACGCCAGCGCCGCCGGATCGATCTCGTGGCCCTTCAGCGCGCGCGCCCAGCCCTTCAGGCTGACCACCACGGTGACCGGCTCGTCGAGCACCTTCACCTCCAGCACGGTGCGCTTGCCGGCCTGGATCAGCGTGCGGCGGTCGTCGCCGTACTGCTTCGCATCCGCCTCGATCTCCTTGATCATCGTGCGGCGCAGCGAGGCCGGGCTGCCGAGGATCTCCTGCAGCTTGTCGCGGTCGGTGCGCAGCTCGCCCAGTTCCTGCTCGATCTTGATCGCCTCCAGCCGCGCCAGCTGGCGCAGCCGGATCTCGAGGATGTCGTCGGCCTGCCGCTCGCTCAGCTTGAAGCGCTCGATCAGCGCGGCCTTCGGCTCGTCCGAGTGCCGGATGATGCGGATCACCTCGTCGATGTTCAGCAGCACCAGCTGCCGGCCCTCGAGCACGTGGATGCGCTCAAGCACCTTGTCGAGCCGGAACTGCGTGCGCCGCTGCACGGTCTGCTGGCGGTAGGCGATCCACTCCTGCAGCATCAGCCGCAGCGTCTTCTGCGTTGGCCGGCCGTCGGCGCCGATCATCGTCAGGTTGATCGGCGCCGAGCTCTCC
>NZ_JBFUGN010000193.1:0-8263 GCF_056402895.1 Rhizobacter sp. P3_B12
GGTCGACGTGCGCAGCGCTCCCGAGCGCGAGCTGGCGACCATCGACGGCGCGCTGCAGGTGTCAGCCGCCGAAGTGGCCCGCAAGCCCTTCCTGAAAGACAAGACGCTGGTGCTGCTGGGCAACGGCAAGGCCGAGCGCGAGCTCTACGCCGCGTGTTCGACCCTCAAGGCTGCCGGCTTCCGCGACGTGCGCGTGCTGCAGGGCGGCATGCCGGCCTGGCTGGGCTCCGGGCGGCCGGTGCTGTCACGCCATGCGCTGGCCAACGAGGTGCCCCGGCTCAGCGCGCCGGAACTGTGGCTGGAGAGCCATTTCGACGCCAACCTGGTGCTGGTGATGCCGGGCGAGGCGCGCGTGCAGGCCGCGCTGCCGCAGGCGCGGGTGATCGGCAACGCGGGGCTGCCGGCCCTCCAGGCGGCGCTGGCGGCGCAGCGCAAGGCGACGAAGAACCGCGCCATCGCGGCCGTCGTGCTGGTGGTGCCACCGGAGCTGCCGGCCGCGGACCTGCTGGCCTTGCGCAGCGCGCTGGCGCCGTTGCCGCTGCTGGTCTATTCCGACGGGGCCGATGCGTACGCGAAGCAGATGAAGCAGCAGCAGCAGGTGTGGACGGCGCAGGCGCGCGGGCCGAAGCAACCGGCATGCGGGCTGTGAGGGCGTCGCGCCGGGCTGTGCTGTGCCGGGGGGCGGCGTGGATGGCCGCCGGGTTGTCGATGCGCGCTGCCGGCGCCGAGGCGGGGCTCGAGCGCCAGCTGCGCTTCTCGATCACGCTGACCAACCCGACGGGCGAGACGCTGCAGGACCAGGTGCTGTGGCTGTATGCGCCGCTGGTCGACGGCCCGGCGCAGAAGCTGCTGCGCGTGAACTGCGCGCTGCCGCACGAGCTGAACCCCGACCCGCTCGGTCAGGCGGTGCTGAAGCTGCCGCTGCCGCCGATGGCGCCCTGGGGCACCAAGGTGGTGGCGCTGGGCTTCGATGTCGCGATGCGCCGCTCGCCGCTGCCATCGTCGCTGGACGACCCGCGCCCCTGGTTGAAACCGGAACGCTACATCGAGGCCGACGATGCGCGCATCCGCGAGGCCGCCGCCGCGCTGAAGCGCAGCACCGCGATGGAGACGGCGCAGGCGATCTACGAATCGGTGCGCACCCGCCTGCAATACGCCGGCTACGTCGCCGACGACCTGGGCGCGCTGCAGGCCTTGCGCCAGGGGCGCGGCGATTGCACCGAGTACGCCTTCCTCGCGGTGGCGCTGGCGCGCGCGAACGGCATTCCGGCGCGCATGGTGGGCGGCTACGTCACCGAAGGCAGTGCCGCGCCGCGCGCCGAGGAGTATCACAACTGGGCCGAGTTGCACCTGGACGGCGCCTGGCGCCTGCTCGATGCGCAGAAGGAGCACTGGCTCACACCGGTCGAGCAGTACGTGGCATTCCGCCTGTACCGCGACGAGGCCCTCAACCCGGTCGGCCTCGCACACCGATTCCGGATGGACGGCCGTTTGCGTGTCCGGATGTAAAGCAGGGGAGGCGCGCCAGGCGGTGGTCGTCGGATGTCGTGCTGGCCGCGTTGTGAGCACCACATGCCGACCACCAAGGACGAAATCTCCATGAAAGCTGTCTTGAAGCTCTTCTTCGCACTGTGTGCGCTTGCCGGTGCCGGTGCCGCGTCGGCCGAGGCCACCTTCTACGAACACGACAACTTCGGCGGGCGCAGCTTCGCCGCCCGCGACCCGTTGTCCGATTTCCGCAGCTTCGGCTTCAACGACCGCGCCTCGTCGATCGTCGTGCGCGGCGAACCCTGGGAGGTCTGCGAGCACATCGAGTTCGGCGGGCAGTGCTTCATCCTGCGCCCCGGCAGCTACCCGTCGCTCGGCTCGATGCGCATGAACGACAAGCTGTCGTCGGCCCGGCCGGTCGATCGCGACCGCCGCCATGACGAAGGCCGCTACGCGCCGCAGCCGATGGACGGGCAGATCACCTTCTTCGAGCGCGAGGGCTTCCAGGGCCGCGCGTTCAGCACCGAGCGCGACGTCGTCAACTTCGACCGCTTCGGCTTCAACGACCGCGCGTCGTCGGTGATCGTGCTCGGCGAGCGCTGGGAGGCCTGCGAACACGCCGACTTCAGCGGGCGCTGCGTGATCCTGCGCCCGGGCCGCTACCCCGACCTGCGCTCGATGGGCCTGAACGACCGGCTGTCGTCGGTGCGCGCGCTGCACCCCGCGGCACGCTATGACGAAGGCCGCTACGCGCCGCCGCCGGCCCCGGTCTACGACTGGCGCCGCCGCCCGCAGGAACGCATCTTCGAAGCGCCGGTGACGGCGGTGCATGCGATCTATGCCGCACCCACGCAGCGCTGCTGGATCGAGCGCGAGCAGGTCGTGAAGAACGAGCGCGGCGACCCGAACGTCGGCGGCGCGGTGATCGGCGGGATCGTCGGCGGCATCCTCGGCCACCAGGTCGGCAGCGGCTCGGGCCGCGACGTCGCGACCGTCGGCGGCGCGGTGGCCGGTGCGGTGATCGGCGCCAATGTCGGCCGTGATGGCCGCACCGTCTCCACGCAGGACGTGCAGCGTTGCGCCGCCGTGCCGGCGCAGGGCCGCCCCGAGTACTGGGACGTGGCCTACCAGTTCCGCGGCGTCGAGCACCACGTGCAGATGACCGCGCCGCCGGGGCGCACCGTGGTCGTCAACGAGAACGGCGAACCGCGTCTCTGAGTTCCGTTCCTGAGCCGGCAATGGCTGCTTACACGATGGACGCGCTGCGCGCGTGGCCATCGTGGCGCGGCATGCGATCCATCGCGCGCCGGGGGTGATCACGCACGAATCGTCAGATCTTCTGCGGCAGACCGGTTCGTGACAAAGGCACGCTTTCTGCGTCATCGAACGAAACCGTTCTGTGTAACAGGAAGAGAGCTCCATGCATCCCGACGATTCCAACCGCCCGAGCACCGCCTCGCGTGCCGCGCTTCTTGCGGCGATGTTCGCGTCAGCGGTGGCCGTCGCCGCCTGCGGTGGCGGCAAGGACGATGCGCCGGCCGGCAGCCCGCCGAGTTCGTCGACGCCTTCGCCGGCGCCCGCACCCGCACCGTCGCCTGCACCGAGTCCGAGCCCGGCTCCCTCGCCGAGTCCCGCACCCGCACCCGCACCCGCACCCGCACCCGCACCCGCACCGACCCCCTCTCCGGCCCCTGCGCCGAGCCCTGCCCCCAGCCCGTCCCCCGCGCCCGCACCGGGCCCGGTGCCCGACACCGGCGCGACGCCCGACCTCGGCCCGAACGTGCTGGTGTTCGATCCGTCGACGCCGCAGGCCACGTTGCAGGCCCAGGTCGATGCCGTGTTCGCGACGCAGCAGACCAACCAGTTCGGCACCGAGCGCTATGCGCTCGCGTTCAAGCCGGGCGCCTACCGGGTCAACATCAACGTCGGCTTCTACACGCAGGTGCTGGGCCTGGGCGCCTCGCCTGACGATGTGACGATCAACGGCCGCACGCAGGTCGATGCGGCGTGGTTCAACGGCAATGCGACGCAGAACTTCTGGCGCGGTGCCGAGAACCTGTCGGTCGCGCCGCAGAACGGTGAATCGCTGCTGTGGGCGGTGGCGCAGGCTGCGCCGTTCCGCCGCATGCACGTCAAGGGCAGCATGACGCTCGACCCCGGCGGCGGCTGGTCCAGCGGCGGCTTCATCGCCGACAGCAAGATCGACGGCAACACCGGTTCGGGCAGCCAGCAGCAATGGATGTCGCGCAACGCGGCCTTCGGCAGCTGGAGCGGCGGCGTGTGGAACATGGTGTTCGTCGGCAGCGACAACGCGCCCGCCGGCAACGCCTGGCCCGGCACGCCGCACACCACCGTGGCGCAGACGCCGTCGGTGCGCGAGAAGCCGTTCCTCACGGTCGGCACCGACGGGCGCTACGCCGTCGTCGTGCCGTCGGTGCGCAGCAACAGCCATGGCGTGAGCTGGCTGAACAACAACGCGCCGCCGAGCCAGTCGATCCCGATCGCCGATTTCTACGTCGCCAAGCCCGCCGACAGCACCGCCACGCTCAACGCGGCGCTGGCCGGCGGCAAGCACCTGCTGTTCACGCCGGGCGTCTACCACCTGAAGGAGACGCTGAAGGTCACGAAGGCGAACACCGTGGTGCTGGGGCTGGGTCTCGCGACGCTGATCCCGGATGGCGGCATCACCGCGATGCAGGTGGCCGATGTCGACGGCGTGAAGATCGCCGGCCTGCTGTTCGATGCCGGCACGACGAACTCGCCGTCGCTGCTGGAGGTGGGCAGCACCAACGGCACGGCCGACCACTCGGCCAACCCGAGCTCGCTGCACGACCTGTTCTTCCGCGTCGGCGGTGCCGGGCCGGGCAAGGCCGACACCAGCCTGGTGATCAACAGCCGGCAGGTGCTGGGCGACCACTTCTGGATCTGGCGCGCCGACCACGGCGAAGGCGTGGGCTGGACCGTCAACACGACGCGCAACGGGCTGATCGTCAACGGTGCCGACGTGACGCTGTACGGGCTGTTCGTCGAGCACTTCCACGAGTACCAGACGCTGTGGAACGGCAACGGCGGCAAGCTCTTCTTCTACCAGAGCGAGATCCCGTACGACGTGCCGAACCAGGCCGCGTGGATGAACGGCACGGCCAACGGCTATGCGTCGTACAAGCTGGGCAGCCAGGTGACGAACCACCTGGCGACCGGGCTCGGCATCTACTGCTTCTTCCAGACCAACCCGCAGGTCAAGCTGGGCAGCGCGATCGAGGCGCCGACGGCGGCCGGCGTGCATTTCACGCGCATGGCCACCGTGTCGCTGGGCGGCAAGGGCGAGATCACGCACGTGATCAACGACCGCGGGCCGACGGTGAAGGATGGGGCGAACAACGGGTACCTGGCGCAATAGGGTGGCGCTTCGGTCAATGCGCTGGGGGTGCTGAGGAAGTGCGCCTGATGAAGTCGAGCATCAGTGGCACCGCTGCAGCCGCATGCGTCTCCAGCAGCAGGTGACCGGCGTCGAGGATGTGGGCTTCCATCCTCGGCAGCGCGCGCATCCAGGACAGCACCTCGGCGAGATCGAAATAGATGTCGTGCCTTCCCCAGACCATCAGGGCCGGTGGCTGCCAGCGCTCGAGATGCCTGGCGATGGCCCGGAAGCGGGAGGCGTAGTTCCCATAGTCCGCAATCAGCGCTCGCTGCGTCTCCATGTGACCCGGCAGATTCAGGGCCCGCCAGTCCTCTTCCCAGTGTTCGAAGGGGATCCGCTCGGCCACCTCCGATGGGACGCCTGAGATGTACGTATCGCGCGTGCCCTCAAGGGTGAGATGCGCGGTAGCCGCCGCCTCGTTGTCCGCGTTCGGGTGCGACCAGAAGGCCCGTGTCGCGGCCCATCCCGGCCCCCACCCCGTTCGATGCGCGTTGGCGTTCTGGACGATGAGGCCCAGGACCCGCTCGGGCGCCTGCATTGCGACCTGCAGGCCCACCGGGGTTCCCCAGTCATGCAGGTAGATGAATCGCGGCCCGATCGAGAGTTGGTCCAACAGGTCGCAGATCGCCTGACCGATGGCCGGGAACGACACCGCCGGCAGCGCATCGGACTCGCCGCAGCCGGGCAGGTCGGGCGCGATGACGAAAGCGGCCCGCGCCAGCTCGGGCAGGACCTCCAGGAACATCCGCGATGAATTCGGAGTCCCGTGCAACAGCAGCACGCAGGGCCCGGACGCGTCGCCTGCCGTGATGAACGACAGTTCGGTGCCGCCGGACAGGCGAAGTCGTCGTCGGGGCGCTGGCGCCATGAGATGTTCCTCCACGTCGATCTCCCGTGAGCGTCGAATGCACGCGCCGTTGCGCGGCAAAGGGCGTGCCCACGCGATCCGGCCGCCACGCTTGCGTCAGAATCCTCGCCTGGCCGCACGATGGCCAGGGAGGACCGACACAGTGCGCTTCGGACGACACATGCTCGAACACTGGTGGCTCGACCCCGATGCCACCTACCTGAACCACGGCACCGTCGGCGTCACGCCGCGCCGCGTGCTCGATGCGCAGCAGCGCCTGCGCGAGCAGATCGAGCGCCACCCGGCGCGCTTCCTGCTGCGCGAGCTGATGAGCCTCGCGCCGCAAGCCCCCGCCCAGCCCACCCGGGTGCGTGCTGCCGCAGCGCGCGTCGCGGCCTTCGTCGGCGCGACGGGGGACGACCTCGTCTTCGTCGACAACGCGAGCGCCGGCGTCAATGCGGTGCTGCGCTCGCTGCAGTTGCAGGCCGGCGACGAGATCGTGCTGTTCGACCACGCGTACGGCGCGGTGTCGCGCACCGCCGCGTTCGTCGCGCGCGAGCACGGCGCGCGTGTCGTCACGCTCGCGCTGCCGTTCCCGCTGTCCGACGAAACGCTGCCGCAGCGCCTGCTCGAGCCGGTGCTGAATGCGCGCACGCGGCTCGTGATCCTCGACCACGTCACGTCGGAGACGGCGCTCGTGCTGCCGCTTGCGCAGCTGGCGGCGCTGTGCCGTGCGCACCGCGTGCCGGTGCTGGCCGACGGTGCCCATGCACCCGGTGCGATCCCGCTCGACATCCCGTCGCTCGGCGTCGACTGGTATGTCGCGAACCTGCACAAGTGGGCCTTCGCGCCGCGCGCGTGCGGGCTGTTGTGGGCCGCGCCTGATCGGCGCGAGGGCCTGCACCCGCCCGTCATCTCGTGGGGCCTGGACGTCGGCTGGCACCAGGAATTCGACTGGACCGGCACGCGCGACCCGACGCCGTATCTGTGTGCCCCTGACGGTATCGATTTCATCACCGGCTTCCTCGGCGAGGCGGCGATGCACGACTACAAGCACGCGCTGGCACGCCGCGCGGCGCAGCGCCTGGCCGCGCTGTGGGGCCAGCCGTGGGCGACGCCCGACGCGATGGTCGGCTGCATGGTCACGCTGCCGCTGCCGGCGCGGCTGGCGCATGGCGACGCGGCAGCGGCGCTGCGGCTGAAGGACTGGCTGCTGGACGAGCGGCGCATCGAGGCGCCGGTGATCTCGCGCGGCGATCGGCTGTTCGTGCGGGTGTCGGCCCAGGTCTACAACGACGATGACGACATCGAGCGCCTCGCGCACGCCGTCGCGGAACTGCCATGAACAAGTCGATCGGCAAGTCGACCGACCAGCCGAAGGCGGCGCCCGAAGACGGCGCCCGCCGCTTCGCGACCGCCCGCAGCTGGGAGACCTGGCTGGGCAAGCACCACGAAACCTCCGACGGGCTGTGGCTGCTGATCTCGCGCCCGGGCGCCGAGAAGGGCTCGGTCAGCTACCCCGAGGCGCTCGAGGTCGCGCTGTGCCACGGCTGGATCGACGGGCAGAAGAAGGGCCTGGACGAACACCACTGGCTGCAGCGCTTCACGCCGCGGCGCGCGCGCAGCATCTGGTCGAAGGTCAACTGCGAGAAGGTCGCGGCGCTGACCGAACAGGGCCGCATGCAGCCGGCCGGCCAGCGCGAGATCGATCGCGCCAAGGCCGACGGCCGCTGGGAGCAGGCCTACGACTCGATGCGCACCATCACGACGCCGCCCGACCTGCAGGCCGCATTCGATGCCCAGYCGGCCGCCGCCGCCTTCTTCAAGACGCTGAACAGCGCCAACCGCTATGCGGTGCTGTGGCGCGTGCAGACCGCGAAGAAGCCCGAGACCCGCGAGCGCCGCATCGCGACGCTGGTGGCCATGCTGGCCCGCCATGAAAAACTGCACCCCTGATACACGGCGCGCGACGCGCTGTCATCCTCCAACGTTGGTAACACGTCGATGGGATCGGGTTACCTGTCGTGACTTTTCTCACGGGGTCCCCCGATGTATGACAACGGCTTGCCGGGCGCCCCATCCCCTCGGATCAAATGAGTGCCCACCGCCGGATTCGCAGCGATGACCTTCCGACCATGACGACGCCTCGCGCCCCCCAGAAACCCGACTTCGGTCCGACCACGCAGTTCGACACCGTGCCGGCCAGCGATGTGCTGCTGGCGGGTGCGCGCGTCGGCGGGTTCCGCATCGTCGAGCTGATCGGCCGCGGCGATTCGGGCGTCGTGTACCTGGCGCTGGACTCGTCGCTGCAGCGGCAGGTCGCGATCAAGGAATATTTCCCGACGGCGCTCGCGCAGCGCGAGGATGGCCGGCAGGTGGTGCCGCGGCGCAGCGGCGATGCCGCGGCGCTGGAGGCTGGCCGCCGCGAGTTCGTGCAGCGCGCCAAGCTGTTCGCCCGCTTCGAGCACTCGGCGCTGATCCGCGTGCAGAGCCACTGGGAAGAGAAC
>NZ_JBFUGN010000194.1:0-8235 GCF_056402895.1 Rhizobacter sp. P3_B12
GTAGCGAGCGCCGCGGTGGCCGACGGCACGGCCGGCGCATCGGCCTGCTCGGCGCGGCGACCGCCGGTGAAGCGCTTGGCCCAGTACGCGAAGCGCATGTCCTCGACCCGCACCTCGCCGCCCGGCTTCGGCGCGTGGATGAACTTGCCTTCGCCGATGTAGATGCCGACGTGCGAGAAGGTGCGGCGCAGCGTGTTGAAGAACACCAGGTCGCCGGGCTTCAACTCGTCGCGCTTGACGGCCAGCAGGCCCTTCGCGTGCGCCTGCTCGTCGGCGCGGCGCGGCAGCACGAGGCCGAGCGCGCTCTCGAAGACGTGGCGGGTGAAGCCGCTGCAGTCGAAGCCGGAGTCGGCGTCGTTGCCGCCGCGGCGGTACCGCACGCCGAGGAAGTTCATCGCGGTCAGCACCATGTCGGATGCCTTCTCGCGGACGTGCTGGGTGAAGCTTTCGGGGGCGGCTGCCGTCGTGGTGACCGCCGGGGCGGAGGCCGCTTCAGGGGGCGGTGCCGCGGCCGGCGTGGCGGCCGCGCCACCCGGCGCGATCAGCCCCTTGTCGGTCAGCAGGCGGGAGATCTGGTCGGTGTCGGCCCAGGCGCTGCCGCAGCCGAAGGCCGCCGCCACCAGGGCGCTGCGCACGAARAAGGGGACGGCCGACCGGAACATGCCGCGCAGCATAAAAGAGTCACCGGGCAGCGTCAACCGCAAAAGTCCTTTCAAAACCGGCACTTAGCACGTTCTCTTCAGGCTTTTCCTGGGTTGTTGCGAGGGTGTTTCTGTGGTGTAACCAAGGGTATGGATGCCTATCGCGATTTTCATGCGCGCTCGCTCGCCGACCGCGCCGGCTTCTGGTCCGAACAGGCGGCGCTGATCGAGTGGGAGCGGCCGTTCGAGCAGGTCTGCGACGCCAGCCATCCGCCGTTCGCGCGCTGGTTCGTCGGCGGGCGGACCAACCTGTGCCACAACGCGGTCGACCGGCACCTGGCCGCGCGCGCCGACCAGGACGCGCTGATCCACGTCTCCAGCGAGACCGGCGACGAGCGGCGCTACAGCTTCCGCGAGCTGCATGCCGAGGTGCAGCGCATGGCGGCCCTCCTGCTCGCGCTCGGCGTGAAGCAGGGCGACAGGGTGCTGGTCTACCTGCCGATGATTCCCGAGGCGGCGTTCACGATGCTCGCCTGCGCCCGCATCGGCGCGGTCCATTCGGTGGTGTTTGGCGGCTTCGCGAGCGCGAGCCTGGCGAGCCGCATCGACGATGCGCAGCCGGTGCTGATCGTCAGCGCCGATGCCGGCAGCCGCGGCGGCAAGGTCGTGGCCTACAAGCCGCTGCTCGACGAGGCGATGCGGCTGGCCGATCACAAGACGCCGCGCACGCTGATGATCGACCGCGGGCTCGCGCCGATGCAGCTCGATGCGCAGCGCGATGCGGAGTACGAGGCGCTGCGTGCGGCGCACTTCGACGCGGTGGTGCCGTGCACCTGGGTCGAGGCCACGCAGCCGAGCTACACGCTGTACACCAGCGGCACCACCGGCCGGCCCAAGGGCGTGCAGCGCGACACCGGCGGTTACGCGGTGGCGCTGGCCGCGAGCATGAAGCACATCTTCCAGGGGCAGGCCGGCGAGACTTTTTTCTGCACCAGCGACATCGGCTGGGTGGTCGGCCACAGCTACATCGTCTACGGGCCGCTGATTGCCGGCATGGCGACGCTGATGTACGAGGGCTTGCCGACACGGCCCGATGCGGCGGTGTGGTGGAGCCTGGTCGAGAAATATCGCGTCAGCGTGATGTTCAGCTCGCCGACCGCGGTGCGGGTGCTGAAGAAGCACGATGCCGCGCTGCTGAAGCGGCACGACCTGTCGAGCCTGCGCGCGCTGTTCCTGGCCGGCGAGCCGCTGGACGAGCCGACCGCGCGCTGGATCGCCGATGGCCTGGGCAAGCCCGTCATCGACAACTACTGGCARACGGAGACCGGCTGGCCGATCCTGACGATCGCCAACGGCGTGGAGCCGATGCCCGGCAAGTTCGGCAGCCCGGGCGTGCCGATGTACGGCTACGACGTGAAGCTGGTCGACGAGTTGAGCGGCGAGGAGCTGACGCAGCCGAGCCAGAAGGGCGTGCTGGTCATCGAGGGCCCGCTGCCGCCTGGCTGCATGCAGACGGTGTGGCGCGACGATGCGCGCTTCGTCGAGACCTACTGGAAGACGATCCCCGGGCGCATGGTGTACAGCACCTTCGACTGGGGCGTGCGCGACGAGGATGGCTTCTTCTTCATCCTCGGCCGCACCGACGACGTGATCAACGTGGCCGGCCACCGGCTGGGCACGCGCGAGATCGAGGAGAGTATCAGCAGCCACCCGGCGGTGGCCGAGGTGGCGGTGGTCGGCGTGGCCGATGCGCTGAAGGGGCAGGTGGCGATGGCCTTCGTCGTGCTGCGTGATGCCAGCCGGGCCGCCGACGAGGCCGCGCGGCTGCGCCTGGAGGGCGAGGTGATGAAGACGGTGGAGCAAGGCCTGGGCGCGATTGCCCGGCCCTCGCGGGTGCACTTCGTCAGCGCGTTGCCGAAGACGCGCTCCGGCAAGCTGCTGCGCCGCGCGATCCAGGCGGTGTGCGAGCACCGCGACCCAGGCGACCTGACCACCATCGAGGATCCGACGGCGCTGCAGCAGATCCGCGACAGAGTCTCGTAGCCCGGATGCCAATCCGGGATGTGTGCGACGAAACCCGGGTTGTCACCCGGGCTACAACACCTCGGAAGCGAAATCGGCCAGGCGCGAACGCTCGCCGCGTGCCAGGGTGACGTGCCCCGAATGCGGCCAGCCCTTGAAGCGGTCGACCGCGAACGTCAGGCCCGAGCTGCCTTCGGTCAGGTACGGCGTGTCGATCKGCGCCAGGTTGCCCAGGCACACGATCTTCGTGCCGGGGCCGGCGCGCGTGATCAGCGTCTTCATCTGCTTGGGCGTCAGGTTCTGCGCCTCGTCGATGATCACGAACTTGTTCAGGAAGGTGCGCCCGCGCATGAAGTTCAGGCTCTTGATCTTGATCTTGCTGCGCACCAGGTCGTTGGTGGCCGCGCGGCCCCATTCGCCGGCCGCGCCGTCGGTCTTCGACAGCACCTCGAGGTTGTCGTCGAGCGCGCCCATCCACGGCGACATCTTCTCTTCCTCGGTGCCCGGCAGGAAGCCGATGTCCTCGCCGACCGGCACCGTCACGCGCGTCACGATGATCTCGGTGTAGCGGCGGTCGTCCATCACCTGCGACAGCCCGGCGGCCAGCGTCATCAGCGTCTTGCCGGTGCCGGCCGTGCCGGTCAGCGTGATGAAGTCGCACTCCGGGTCCATCAGCAGGTTCAGCGCGAAGTTCTGCTCGCGGTTGCGCGCGGTGACGCCCCACACCGCGTTCTTCTGGTGGGTGTACTCGCGCAGCGTGCGCAGCACCGCGGTCTTGCCGGTGATCTCGGTGACCTTGGCATACAGCGGCGCGGCGCCCGGCGCCTCGAGGTAGACGAACTGGTTGACCAGCAGCGCCGGCACCATCGGCCCGCTGATGCGGTAGTAGGTGAGGCCGCCCTGGTTCCAGCTCTCCATGGTCTTGCCATGGCGATCCCAGAAATCGGCGGGCAGCGGCAGCACGCCGGTGTAGAGCAGGTCGCCGTCGTCCAGCGTCTTGTCGTTGGTGTAGTCCTCGGCGGCCAGGCCCAGCGCACGCGCCTTGATGCGCATGTTGATGTCCTTGGACACCAGCACCACCTCGCGGCCCTGCTGCTGGTCGCGCAGCGCCTGCACGACGCCCAGGATCTGGTTGTCGGCCTTGCCCTGCGGCAGCCCCTGCGGCAGCGTCACGTTGACCAGCGTGGTCTGGAAGAACAGCTTGCCGCCGGCCTCGCGGTGGCCGGTGGTCGCGAGCGGCAGGCCGTCGACCATGTCGCGCCCCGGCTGGTCGGAGAGGCCGCCGGCCAGCGCATCGAGGTCGCGGCTCACCTGGCGTGCATTGCGGGCGACCTCGGACATGCCCTTCTTGTGATCGTCGAGCTCCTCGAGCGTGATCATCGGCAGGTAGACGTCGTGTTCCTCGAAGCGGAACAGGCAGGTCGGGTCGTGCATCAGCACGTTGGTGTCGAGCACGAACAGCTTGGCCGGGCCGGTGCCGCGCGGCTTGCGGGCTTTCGGCTCGGGTGCGCTGCGGCGCGGCTTGTCGGCGGGATACGTGTGCGGGCTCGCGGCCGGCGGGGCCGTCACCGGCGCGATCGCCTTGGCGGTGACCACCGGCGCGGCCTCGCGCGGCGCATCGAACAGGTCGAGCACCGCCGGCGAGGCGGGTTCCTCGCTGCGTTTGTTCTGCGTGCGTTTGCCGGGTTTGGGAGCGGCCTGCGATTCGAAATCGGCGGGGGTCAGGAGGGCGGCGCGTTTGGCAGGCGGCTTGGGCAGTGGCATGGGCGGTGTGTGTGTCAGGTGGCGAAGGGGGCGACGACAGGGCAGGCAACAAAAAAGCCGCGCGGTTGCCCGAGCGGCTTGATGTTTGGCTGTCTGGATTCACAACTCACAGGCATGGCCCATTATGCACATCCGCGATGACACCTCAACACAACTCCCGTCATCGTGGATTTGCCGGACCAGCCGGCCTGCTTCAGGCCGCCTTCTTCAGGCCCTTGACGGCCTTCAGGATCTCGTCGACGTGCCCCGCGACCTTGATGCCGCGCCATTCGGCCCGCAACACGCCTTCACCGTCGATCAGGAAGGTGCTGCGCTCGATGCCCTTGACCTTCTTGCCGTACATGATCTTGTTCTTGACGACGCCGAACATGTGGCACAGCTTCTCTTCGGTGTCGGCGATCAGCTCGAACGGCAGCTCGAGGTTCTGCTTGAACTTGTCGTGCGAGCTCATGTTGTCGCGCGAGACGCCAAAAACCACCGCCCCGGCCTTGACGAAATCCTTGTGCCGATCGCGGAACTGCATGGCCTCGGTGGTACAACCGGGCGTGTTGTCCTTCGGGTAGAAGTAAAGAACGACGATCTGCCCCGCGAAGGCGGCGGGCGTGAACTTCACGCCACCGGTTGCGAGCGCTTCAAATTCCGGGAGGGGTTTGTTGAGGGCTGGCGTCATGAAGAATTCTGGGGAGTTGCGCCGCGGGAGGCGTAGCCGTAGATTATAAGGCCACGGCCATGGCGCTCTGGCCGGGTATCAGCTGCCCAGCAGCAGGCCGACCACCGCGCGGCGTCCTTCGGAGACCAGCACGTTGTAGGTGCGGCAGGCCGCCGCGGTGTCCATCGTCTCGATGCCGATGCGCCGCTCGATCAGCGGGCGCAGCCAGGCGGGCGACGGGAAGCGGATGCGCTCGCCGCTGCCGAAGATCACCAGCTCGGGCGACAGCGCCGCGATCACGCCGAAGTGCTCGGCGGTGAGTTCGTCGAAGCGCTCCACGTTCCATTCCACGACCTCGCCCTGCCACGGCACGACGATGCTGCGCCGGTGCACGAGGCCGTTGATCGAGACGGCCCCGGGGATCAGGCCGGAGATGGCATTGACGCCTTCGATGCGATCGGGTTGGAGTTTCATGGGCGGTTCGAGCTGTCGGATGCGTGGGGGCGAGGTCAACGAATTCTTTCACATGGTGTATCCGATATCTGAAATCAAGATGTCGGCATCTTCGCCGCAGATGGTGCAGCCCGCGCTTTTCCGTTACCAAGGGGTCGTCACCCACAACCTCCCAAAGGAAGGGCTTCTTCAAATGTCGATGGACATGCATGGCGTCTTTGCGTCGCTGGTGCGAGGCGTGCACCAGCGCCTTGGTCTGATGCTTCCGGCCGGCTGGGTCGTCGAGGAAGGAATGGCTGCTCGTTCCGAGGTCGAGCTGGACGGCGTCAGCTTCTCGTTGTTGTACGACCCGCTGGTCGATCCACGGCGCATGCGCATGCAATGCGACCTCGGGGATCCGGGTGCCCCGGCCGCGCCGAGGTTGGAGGACGTGCTGACACGGATGCTGGAGTTGAACTTCGTGTTGATGCTGCAGCAGCGAGGCACTACCTTGGGCATCGATCCGGATTCCGGCCGTGCGGTGTGTGTCATCGACGGTGATCTCGGAGCCATCCAGGCCGACGCTGTCGTGCGCAGCTTGCGAGCGGCGACCGAACTCGCTTTGCATTGGCGACACCACGGATTGCTGGACGACGGCGCCCGGGGTGGGGCCGGACCGCAGCAGGCAAGACCTGCCGATCTGCCTATGCATCAGCGCATCTGAACGACGGAGGGCACCATGCAGGCACCGAGCAGAACTGTCGCCCAAGGGCACAGGGCATCTTCTCCTCCGCTTTCCGCCGACTCCGCCTTCAAGGAGCAGTTGGTGGGCAACACCGGCTCGAAGCGCTACCTGGAGCAAGAAGCCGCACATTGGGGGCGGCTCCTCAGCCTGATGGAGGGGCGGTGCGTGCCCGATTCAGCGGTCGTTGGCAGGAAAGACGTCGCGAAGGGCCATGGCCTGCCGGGACTCGCGGGAAGTCCGGGCGAGGCGCTGCTGCAGCGTCTGGCGGATCTGGACGAGGGCGGCGTCGACTTCCTGGCGGCGCAAGGCAGGTCGGGCAAAAGGAGCGTCAAGCGTGCCGTGTGCGAATTGCTGGCGGCGCTTCCCGGGCAGGACCAGGAAGTGCTTGATGAACTGCACTCGAAGCTGACCGAAGCGCTCGAACCGACCGCAGCCCCGAATCGCAACATGCGTGCTGCGCTGACGGCTGCCATCAAGCAGCTCAAGCGCCTGCGCAAGCGGGAAATGATGCCGGTGGCCTGCGACTGGCTCCGCGTGGGAAAAGGCGTTGCGGCTCCATCGGAGGACTTGCAACGCGACAGCAGGATCCTGCTGACCCACGCGGCTGGCTGTGCAATGGAAGGACGCGGCCAGGATCTGCGCGCGGCGCTCAAGGAGCTGGTCGTCCTGTGTGTCGAAAACAGGATGCCGAGAGAGTCGCTGGGCATGTTGTCGATCCATTTGCTGGCGCAATGCCAGGTGGTTTCTCTTTTCCAATCCGATGAGTTGCCACGGGATGTCTACCAGGCCGTGATGGATCTCCTGGCGCAATTGCGCGAGCCGTTTCTCTCTCAGGTCGAGGACGAGATCGGTTCGATGCTGTCGGAGGGTGGCGGCATCGGTCACCAGGAGCCATCACCCGACATCCCCGTGACTGCGCCGTCGTTCGAGCGCATGCCGTGGGTGTTGCGATCTGCCCTGAATGGCGTGCGTGAGGGGAGCTGCCACTGGATTGCAATGCTGTTCGCGTCGTGGGCGATCGCCTCCGCCATCGAGGCGTTTCTCGGCGCTGTCGACGGGCATGCCTGGCCGCCGGTGACGATCCTGGGTCTGGCCGTGGGCCTGGCGTTCATCGGGGTTGACCGGTTCTTCCAGAAGGAGATCGTCAACACGCAGGCGTTCCGCCCGCCGGCAGACGCACAACTCGGCCGCTACGCCCAGGCGAAATGCTTCAACCTGATGCGCTGGACGTCGTTGATCCTGCCGTGGGTATTGCCGGTCAGCTTCTTCCTGTTCGGTCTGGCGTCTTTCGATGCCCAGGCGCGATCATCGCAAGGCGGCTCGGAAGGCAACGGTACGTCGGCCTACGAGCCCGAGCCTTGGCAGAGCAGCATGCTGTCGCCGAACGCCAGCCAATGCGAGATCAAGGCAGCGACGCAGATGTCGGGCGAGCTGATCGACTACGCCTTCCGATGCGCGCTGATCCCCGTGCAGGCGCAGATCACCGGGCTGGTCGCGCGTCCGTTCCGCGACCTGCTGCAGTCCGGCTCACGAAGCCGATGGACTTCCGGGCTCTCGTTGTGCCGCTGCATCATCAACTCGCAGGGCAAGGAGGAGTTCATCAAGCTGACGGACGACGAGCAGAGGCGGGTGTGGCTGCTGCGGGACGTTCTCTATGCCGTGTCGTCAGCGGGAACGCTGGGGGTCGGGCAGGCTTTCGGCAAGAGCCTGATTTCACTGATCCAGTTGAGGACCTGCCTTGCCCGCGAGGCGATCGGCATCGAGTTCAAGAGCGTCTACGGACCTGTGAACGAGGCTTTGGACGGCTTCTGGCCGGACCTCGCGTGCAAGCTGGTGGAGTGGTGTCCCGCTCTGGTGGGGCTCGAATCGCCACCGGATCAACCGCTGGTCTGTGCCGTCGATCGCCAGCCGTGTGTCGTGGGCGATGAGGATGGCCTGCTGCAGTTTCGCCGGCATGTCGTGCAGAACGCCTCGGCCAGGAT
>NZ_JBFUGN010000195.1:0-8202 GCF_056402895.1 Rhizobacter sp. P3_B12
ACCGGCAGCCCGCCCAGCGCCCCGTCGCGCGGTTCCTTCAGATCGATGAAATCCGCACCACCTTCGGCTGCGAGCAAGGCCTCATCCACGCTTCTCACACTGACCAGCAAGCGCATGCGGTCCATCACCGCGCCTCCTTCGCATCGACACCCGCGCGATGCCGCACCACCGCCTCGCGCAACCACCCCCAGGCCTCGCGCTCGCCCTCACCGGCCGTCTTGTCGATCGCGATCTGCAGATACGCCATCTCGGCGTCGATCTTCTCCGGCGCCAGCATGTGCAGCCGGCTGATCAGCACCGCCCCTTCGATCACCGCCGCCTGCGCGCGGTTGAAGCCGATGAACGACGCATGCGCCACCTCGTGCACCCGCGCCATCAACAGCACCGGCCGCTGCACGTCGTCGCGCCGCTCGGCCAGCGCCAGCTCCACGTGGCCGAGCGCGTTCGCGAGCCGCCGGCCGGCGATCTTCTCGGCCGCCACCAGCGGCCAGAGCTTGCGCCCGGTCACGCAGCCGGCGAACACGCGGGTGTCGGTCAGCAGGTTCAGCACCGCATGGCCGGTGGCGACGATGTTGTCGTGCGTGGCCGACGGCTTGAACGGCATCAGCACCACCCGGTCGTCCTGGTAGCGCACGCCCATCGGCGCCACGTGCGGCACGCCGTCGGCCGACAGCGTGGTCACCACCGTCTCGTAGATGACGTCGTTCATGCTTTCGCTCTCTTGTTCGGATCTCTCGCCTGGCCGGTGCTCATCGTGGTCCCCGGCGCGCACCAGCCGCCCAGGTCCTGCGCGCGCGTCTCGACCGCGACGCCCCAGTCGAGCGGCTGGTCCTGCACGTAGCGCTTGCCCAGCTTCCACGCGATCTCGGCATGCGCCAGCTCCACGCCCATGTAGAACGCGTGCGCGGCGTCGTGCTCCAGCTTCAGCTGCGGCCACAGCTCGAACGCCCCTTGCCCGAGCCGCAGGCCATCGCGGTTGTAGACATGCAGGCCGAGCGGCGAGACCTGCACGCGGAAGTTCGGGTCGCGCACCTGCGCCGCCGTTTCGGCGATCTCCTGCGGCGTGTCGGGGAACGGGTGCTTGGCATGCACCGTCATCAGCGCATCGTTGATGCCCTTGGGCAGGCGGCCATGGCTRGCCGCGGCATGCATGATGCGGCGCGCCCAGTCGGCCTCGCGCACCGCGCGGCGCGCATGCGCGCTCACCTGCGTGGTCAGCACCGCGGCCACGTTCAGCTCGGCAGCGATGCCGAACAGCAGCGCGTTGATGCCGCTGGTGTCGGCCTCGGTCAGCTCGGTCACGTTGCCGATGCCCAGCATGATCGGCGCGTCCGGAAAGCGCTCGCGCAGCCGGTGGTAGCGCACGATCGAGGCGGTCAGCCCGAACGGGATCGGGTCGAGGATCGCATCGGCGAAGTAGGGCTTGCCCAGCCGCTGCATCTGCTCGACGGCCGCGTGCAGCGAAGCCTCGTCGGCCGGCGTGCGCGGGATCAGCACCGGCACCGCATCGACCTCGCCGGCCACCCACAGCGTGTCGAGCGTCAGGCTCAGCAGGTAGTCGGCACCGGCCTGGCCGCCGCGCAGCAGTTCCTGCGCATCGTTCGAATCCACGCTCACCAGGAAGCCCTCGGCCTTCAGCGCCCGCACGCTGTCGGCCAGGTGGTCGAAGCGCGTCGCCGGCAGGCTGCCGAGGTCGATCACGTCGGCGCCGTCGGCCTTGAGCTGGCGCGCGCGCTCGATGATGCCGTCCACCGACAGCATCGGCGCGTCGACGATCTCGGCAAAGATCGCGACCTCGTACTCGCTCAGGTCCATCGGCTTGGCCGCGCGGTTGAAGAAGCGCGGCAGGTCCTTCAGCTCCTCGGGCCCGCGCTGCACCGGGATGCCGTAGTGCTGCGTCAGCGCGTCGAGGTCGCCGCGGCAGCGGCCCGGCACCAGGATGCGGTCGGCCTGCACCGGGCCGGGCACGCGGCGCGCGATCATCTCGGCCGTCATCAGCGCGGCCACCTGCAGGCCCAGGTCGCGCACCTCCCAGGTGAAGGGCGCCGACTCGATGCCGCCCAGCACCCGCTCCAGGCTGGGCCGGGCCAGGTGGCCGGTCAGGAAGACGATGTGTTCTACGGGCTGGTCCATGCGAGGGCGAGCTCCTTCAGGCGCGCATCGAGCGCGGCCTCCAGTTCGGCGGGGGAGCACACCACATGGCAGAAGTCGATCTCGCGAAGGCGGTCCACGTTGTCCAGTTCGATGCGCCGCGGGCGCAGCGTCACCCAGTCGTGCGGCGACTTCGTCACCACCACCGGTTCGGTGTCGCATGCAAACACGATGCCCGGGATGCCGAGCTTGCCGGCCTGCGCGAACATGTTGGTGGGCAGCGTGTCGCTGAAGCCGAAGGCGCACTTGGCCACCGTGTTGCTGGTGGCCGGCGCCAGCACCACCGTGTGGTAGACGTCGTCGTACAGCATGCCCACCGGCACGCCGCTCGCGGTCTTGTCGCGGAAGACCCGGAAACGCGTCTTCAGCTCCTCGAGCGGCATCTTGTAGATCGCCAGCACCTCCTCGCCCGCGGCCGACAGGAACAGGTCGCAGGCCGGCAGCCGTGCGGCCAGTGCCAGCGATTCGTCGAGGAAGTGGCCCGAGCCGGTGATGCACCACGCGAAGCGCGAGCGCGGCGCCGCGTCGACCGGCGGGGCATMGTCGTCGCCGAGCGGGGTCAGCGCATCACTCGGGGTGCGAGATTTCAATGTGGAGTTTGTGGAGCTTGCGGTAGAGGGTGTTGCGGCTGACATCGAGCGCCTTGGCGACATTGCTGACGTTCCAGCGGTGCTGCTCCAGCATCTGCAGCAGCACCTGCCGTTCGTTGACCTGGATCGGGTTCAGCTTCAGCGGCGGCGTGGCGTTGTCGGCCATCGCGGGCAGGGCCGCCGGCAGCACCGGCGCGGCCAATGCGATGGGCGGCAGGCTGGCCGCCGCGCGCGGCGCGGCGGCCGCGCTGTCGTCGTGCAGGCCCGGCAGGTGCTCGCACTGGATGGTCTCGCCGTCGGCCAGCGCCGCCGCGGTGCGCAGCACATGGCGCAGCTGGCGGATGTTGCCGGGCCACGCATGCTCCATCAGCAGGCGCTCGGCCGCGGCGCTGAGCACGGCACCGCGGCCGCCTTCGGCCTTCAGCACGCCGTGGATCAGCTCGCGCTTGTCGCTGCGCTCGCGCAGCGCCGGCAGCAGCAGCTCGATGCCCGACAGGCGGTAATACAGGTCTTCGCGGAAGCGCCCCTCGCGCACCAGCTCGGGCAGCCGCTGGTGGCTGGCGCTGATGAGCTGGAAGTCGACCGCGTAGGTCTCTTCGGTGCCGAGCGGCGTGACCTGCCGTTCGTCGAGCACGCGCAGCAGCCGCGCCTGCAGGTCCAGCGGCATGTCGGCGATCTCGTCGAGGAACAGCGTGCCGCCGTCGGCCTGCAGGATCTTGCCGCGCCGGCCGGTGCGCTGAGCGCCGGTGAAGGCGCCGGCGCGGTAGCCGAACAGCTCGGATTCGATCAGCGTCTCCGGCAGGCTCGCGCAGTTGATCGCGACGAAGGCGCCGCCGGCATGGGGGCTGGCCTCGTGCACCGCGCGTGCGAACACCTCCTTGCCGGACCCGGTCTCGCCGCACAGCAGCACCGGCGTCTGGCGCGCGATGACGCGGCGCGCGGTCTCGAGGTGGGCCGCCAGGCGCGTGTCGTTGAAGGTCGGCGATTGGGCCGACGCGCGCGCTGCCGTGGCGGCGCGCGGCGCGAGCCGGGCCACCGCCGTCGAGTGCGTGGAGGTGGAGGCGGTGGAGGAGGAGGGGCCCGCGGCCCCCGACAGCGCGTGCACCGTGGTGCCCGACTCGGTGGCCGGCCGCCGCGCGACGGCGAAGAAGCGCAGCGCCGCGTTGGCGCGGAAGGTGACGATCGGGTGGAACGACGACTGGGTGCTGCGCTGCAGCATGTCCTCGAGCGAGGTCTGGAACAGGTCTTCGATGTGGCGCGAGCGGATCTCGTCGACCGTCTGCAGCCCGAGCTGGAACAGCGCGCTGCGGTTGGCCGCGAGGATGCGGCCGTCGTCGCCGACGGCGAGCCGGCCTTCATGCAGCGTGTAGACGAACTCGGGCCGGCTGTGGAAGTGCAGCGGGTGCGCGTTGCGGAAGCGCCGGTCGATCAGGCGGTTCTCGATCATGCGCGCCGTCATGCCCAGCAGCACCAGCAGGTGCTGCTGCATCATGCTGGAGCGGCTGGTGACGTCGAGCACCGCGGCGATGTGGCCCGACGGGTCGAACACCGGCACCGCCGAGCAGGTGAGCTGCGTGAAGTGCGTGAAGAAGTGGTCTTCGCGGCGCACCGAGATCGGCGCCGCGGCGGCCAGGCAGGTGCCCATGCCGTTGGTGCCGGCCTCGGTCTCGCTCCACATGCCGCCGGGGCGCAGGCCGAGCGGCCCCATCTCGGCGGCGAACTCGGTGGAGGCGACCATGTGCACGATCACGCCGTCGATGTCGGTCAGCACCACCGCCGAGTCGGCATCGCCGAGCTGCTGGTACAGCGTGGTCATCTCGTAGCGCGCGCTGTCGATCACGTCGGCCTGGCGCTCGCGCCGCTCCTCGAGCGCGGCATGGCTGATGACCGCGGGCTCGCGGGCCTTGTCGGGGTGCAGCCGGTACTCGTTCAGGCAGCGGCTCCACGACTGCGTGACGACATCGTTCGCCGAGTCGTGGACGCCGCCGCGCACGATGTCCATCACATGCTCGGCATGCCGATCCTCGCCCGTGCGCAACACCAATGTCATGTGCTTCCCCCTGAGACCGCAGGATCCTGATTCTGGTGCGATGCGGCGCGCTGCATACCGGGTGAAACGATAAGGCCCTGTCGTGGTCTGACACCGTGGTCTGCTTTTTGCGACTCGTCCCGCAAACAACCCTGGAGACACGATGACGAGCCCCAGCCGCCACCTGAGCGCCGCCCCTGGCCACGATACCGATCCGACAGCGCCGCTCGACCTGATCTTCATCGAAGGCCTTGTCGGCGAAACGGTCATCGGCATCCACGAGTCCGAACTGCACCGGCCGCAGCCGCTGGTGATCGACGTGCATGCCGGGCTGCCGCGGGCGCGCGCCTGCGACACCGACCGCATCGTCGACACCATCGACTACAGCGTGGTGCGCGAGCGCCTGCTGCGCCTGCTGGCCGAGCACCAGCTGAAGCTGCTGGAGGCGCTGGCCGAGACGGTCGCCGACATCCTGCTCGGCGAGTTCGGTGCGAGCTGGGTGCGCGTGAAGATCGTCAAGCCGCGCAAGTTCGCGGATGTGGCGGCGGTGGGCGTGCAGATCGAGCGCACCGCGAGCCCGCTGTCGGCGGCCGGCCGTTCGGCGACCGTCGTGCAGCTCTTGGGCTCGGGGCTGGTGCCAGGCACTCCGCCCCGTTGAACCTCAGGCCGCCGCGAACGGATGCGGCGTCGACCCCTTCTTCGCGACCACCTCGGCCGCGGTCGGCGAGCCGGCCACCGCGCGCTTGATCGACTCCTTGACGGCGCGGTAGTTGAAATCCTGGATCTTCTTGTCGTCGTCGGCCAGCCAGTGGATGAAGACGCCGACGCAGATGAACAGGTTGTCCGCTTCGGCCGGCGGGATCGTGCCGTCCTCGACACAGTCGGCCACGGCCATCGCCACGCCGCGCTGCGCCGGGCCGAACATCTGCACGGCCTGCTTGGCGCCCTTGATGGTGACCTTGTTGAACATCACGGTGGCAGGCTTGGTCAGCAGGTTCGGGGCCACCACGGCGAGCAGCGAGGTGAAGCCGTCCTTGTTGTTGGTCAGCGCGTTGGCGAAGGCGGATTCGGCGGGGCTGCCGCGCGGTCCGATGAGCAGGTCGATGTGGGCAACTTCATTGCCCTCTCCGACGAGCGACTCCCCGACCATCATGCGATCGATCTTGGCCATGGTTGTGTCATCTCCTGTATGGGTTTGTGGGGAACGTTCCCGACACTGGCAAGGCGCCAGTGCTTCAGGTCTGTTATCACGTTCCGTGCCACCGATCGACGGCTCATGCCCGCAGGCCGGCGATCATCAGCGTGGCCACCGTCAGGTCGGCGGTGGTACCGGGGTTGATGCCGCGTTCCTTCAGCCATTCGTCCCAGGCCGCGAAGGCCGGCGCCGCATCCATGCCGTCCGCGCCGCGCCAGGCCTGCGCCGAGGCCATGACAGTCTGTGCCACCGCCTCGCCGTGTTTGCGGACAATGTGTGAATCGGCAAAGCTGCCCAGCAGAGCAATGTAGAGCCGCTGCACCGCCGTCGTGGTGGCCGCGTCCGGCACGTCGCAGGCACCCTCGTGCGGGCATGCAAAGCCCGGGCCCAATGCGGGCAGCGCGACGCCGAACACATCGGCATAGCCGTCGCGGTACTGGCGCGCGATCAGGTCGCGGCCGGCCGACAAGGCCATCGCGGCGCGCAGGTCGATGCTCGGCGCGGCGCGCACGTCCTCGGCCGGCGCGTCACCCAGCCCACCGGGGTTGGCGCGGGCGATCGCGCGGAAGGCGTGCTGCGCATCGGTGAGGCTCAGGCCGGCCAGCACGCCGGTGATGGCCTCGCGCAACGCAACCGGGTGCGTCACGCCGGGATGCCGCTCCAGCGCCACGGCGATCGGTGCGCACAGCAGCAGGATGCCGAGGTTCGTGTTGCAGTGCGCCACCGACCAGCTGGCGTCCACCGCGGCCTCGATGCGTTCGCCGACGCCGGCACCCGGCGTGAACAGCGGCCCGGCCGCGGCCCTCGCGCTGTCGATGAACATCGTGGCCTGCATGCGGTGGCCGGCCGACTGCAGGCTCACGTTGCCCGGCTTGCGCACCGCCACGTCGAGCGTGCAGGCGCACAGGAAGGCGGCCTTCGGATCCAGCGTCATGCGTTCACGCGCAGCGCCCGGCCGCGTCGTCGTCGAGCGCGCGCAGGCCCGCGCACTTGCGGTCCAGCAGGTCGTCGACGATCGCGCGCGCGATGTTGAAACCCGTCACGCGCTGCAGGCCCTGCCATGCCGCCACGCCGTTGACCTCGATCACCTGCGTGCCCTGCGTCGACGGGATCAGGTCGACGCCGGCGTAGTCCATGTCGAGCGCCTGCGCCGCGCGCTCGGCGAGTTGCGCGAGGTCGGGCGTGAGCGCCGCCGGTTCGCAGCGCGCGCCTTGCGCGACGTTGTGGATCCAGTGCTCGCTGACGCGGCGCATCGCGGTGATCGCGTGGCCGCCCACCACCAGCACGCGCCAGTCGAAACCGGGCGCGGTGGCGGCCGGCACGAAGCGCTGCAGGTAGGCGAGCGAGCCGAAGCCGGACCCGAGCGCCGGCAGCGCATGGTGCACGCCGTCGACCTCGCCGACCAGCTGCAGCCCCTTGCCCTGCGAGCCGAACAGCGGTTTCAGCACCAGCGCATGGCCRGCCGCGCCTTCGCGCACCGCGATGCGCTGCGCGTGCGCCTGCGATTCGGTGGCCCAGGTGGGGGGCGTCGGCACGCCGGCCGCATGCAGCAGCAGGCTGGTCATCGATTTGTCGACGCTGCGCTCGATGGCCCGCGCATCGTTGTAGACCGGCACGCCCAGCTCGCGCAGCGCATGCAGCACGCCCAACCGCTTGGTGACCTGCTCGAAGCTGCCGCCGGCGATGCCGCGCACCAGCACCGCATCGGGCAGCCCGCGGCCGAAGCCGGGCAGCGCGAGGCCGTGCCACGCGAGCGTGGTGTCGATGTGGCAATCGGCGAGGTCGATGCAGCGGCCGACCGCGCCTCTCGCTCGCAAGGCCGCTTGAAGCTGGCGCGTGTGCCAACCGGTCTCGTCGGCCATGATCGCGATGCGCATCACAGCTCCTGCAGCCAGAGCTGCCGCAGCAGCGCCATGTTCAGCGCGCCGCCATGCCAGGTGTGGCCGCTGTCGAGGTTGCTGATCCACACCTCGGCCGGCGCGAACAGCCCGGCGTCGATCTTGTAGAAGTCGTAGCCGGCCTCCTTGAAGATGTCGGCGAACGAGCGGCCATGGTCGCTCGAGGTGGTGGACGGCAGGTGCCGGGCCAGCGCCAGCGCGGCCGCATCGTCGCCGCGCACGCTGAGGTGCACCTGGCCGCCGTAGAGGATGGCGTCGTTGGTGCGGCCCATCGCCTGCACGCCGTCGGGCGTCGGCGACGGCAGCGGTGCAGTCGCCACGCCGTCGACGATGTGGTGC
>NZ_JBFUGN010000196.1:0-8163 GCF_056402895.1 Rhizobacter sp. P3_B12
ACTCTGCATTCTGACGATCTGCGCCCACGGCGAGCTGTTCTACACCCGTCGCTTCGCGTGGGAAGGCGTGCTCGCCGCCTCCCCTTTCGGCACCCCCACCCTGCCGCAAAGCCTCTCGCAGCCGATGCCACTGCTCGATGCCGGCGAGATGCCCGACATCGTCGACTACGGGGCTGAGGTGGCCATCGAGGAAGRCCACGCCGAGCCCCCCCGCATCGTCATCGAAGTGCAGCGCTCGCTCGACCTGTGGGAGCGTTCCTGGCCCGGACTGYCGCTGAACGGCATCACGGTCGACGCCGGCGAGTCCAGCAGCGCGCTCGCCGCCATGCTCGCGCGCCAGCTCGGCCAGCCCGTCGCGACGCTCGATCCACGCCCGGTGTTCGACGGCGTCATGGCGGCCTGTCGCGGCGACGGCGCGCTCGCGCGCACGGTGCTGCCGCTGCTCGGCGCGCTGCTGCGCGACGACCCCCGCACCCGCTGAAGCCGACCCATGCCGCAACAGATCAACCTCTTCAGCCCGATCCTGCTGACGCAGCCTCGGCACTTCTCGGCCCGCACCCTGGTCCAGGCGCTGGCCCTGCTCACGCTCGGCATCGCGGCCCTCTGCGCATGGACCGCGGTCCAGAACGCGGCGCTCGGCCGCGCGCTGCAGGCTACCTCGCAGCAGCAGGACGCCGAACGGCAGACGCTGCAGCGCGCCATCGCGGCCAACCCGGGCGCGGCCGCCAGCACCGCGAGCCTCGAGCAGAGCCTGCAGTCGCTGCAGCGGCGGCTGGCCGAGCGCGAGCAGACCCTGGCCGAGCTGTTGCGCGGTCGCATCGTCGACGGCCGCAGCCATTCGGCACGCCTGCGCCTGATCGCCCGCACGGTGCCCGCATCCGCCTGGCTCGACGAGATCGCGATGCAGGGCGACTCGCTGTCGCTGTCCGGCCGCACGCTCGATCCATCGGCGCTGAAGCCGTGGCTCGCCGCGCTGGCCGGCGAGCCGCTGCTGGCCGGCCAGTCGCTGACGGCGCTGAAGGTCGACCAGGCCGGCGACGACTGGCGCTTCACGCTGGCGCTGGCGGGAGTGCAGCCATGATGCTTCGCTCCCATCGAAAGCGACTGGCGCATCGCATCGACGGCCTGGGGCTGCGCGAGCGCTGCATGCTGTTCGCGTCGATCGCGCTGCTGATGGCCGCGGCCGCGGATTCGTTCGTGCTGTCGCCGGCCCTCGCCGAACAGAAGCTGCTGGCGGCCCGGCTGAAGCAGGACAACGCCGAGCTCGTCACGCTGCGCGCCCGGCTCGCGCAGGCCACGCACGCGCCCGACGCCGAATCGCCAGTGATGCGGCTGCGCCGCGACATCGCGCGACTGCAGGCCCGGCAGCAGGCCGTCGACGCCGACATCGAGCGCCTGGGCGCCACGGGCGGCGAGCGCACGGCGCTGGCGCAACTGCTGGAGCGCACGCTGGCGCGCCACGAGCGCCTGACGCTTCGCAAGCTGGCAACCGCCGCCGATCCGCCGTCGTCGGCGGCTTCCTCGGCCGTCACGAAGACCGCCGTGCGCTGGCAGGGCGTCGATCTCGCCGTGAGCGGCAGCTATGTCGACCTGGTCGAGTACCTGGCCGCGCTGGAGAGCGCCCTGCCCGGCCTGCGCTGGGATGCACTGAAGCTGACCGCCAGCCCGTCCGCGRCATCGACGCTCACGCTGCGCCTGTACCTCGTGGAGGGCACGCCATGAGCACACGCCACGGGACACTGCGCCGGTTCGGCCGCTGGCTCATCTGCTGGCTCGGCTGCTGCTCCCTCGGCGCGGCCGCCGACCCGCTGCGCGACCCGATGCAGCCACCGGCCGCCGCCGTGCCGGCTGCGAGCGCCGGCGCGCCCCGCGACGCCACGGACGAATCGCCTCGCCACATCACCGTGATCGGCAACACCCGCCACGTGGTGGACCGAGGCCGCCAGCTGTCGGTGGGCGACCTGCTGGGCGGCAGCCGCATCGAGCGCATCGACGACGACGCCGTCTGGCTGCGCGACGCGCAAGGGCTGCGCCGGACGCCGCTGTATCCCGGCGTCATCCGGCGCCCCACCCCCACATCCGCCCTCACCCCCACGCCGCCTCAGGCACCGAATCGATCGCCCGCAAAGGATCTCCCGCCATGAACCCGTCCCCTGCAGTGACGCAGCTTTGCCGCACGGGCCCGCATCGGGTGACCCTGCTGTCCGCCATCGCCATCGCCATCGCCATCGCCATCRCCATCGCGCTCGCCGGCTGTGCCGACCAGCCGCTGCGCACCGCCAGCCCGAACGCCAGCCTGCAGGCCGAGCTGGCGGCCGCGCTGGCGCAGCGCCCGCCTTCGACACCGGTCTCGACCCCCGACACGCCGGTACCGCCGGCGCCACCGGCACGACCCGCGGCATCGCTGCCGCCGCCCGAATCACGCTTCGACCTGATCGTCAACGGCGCCCAGGTGCGCGACGTCTTCCTGTCGCTGGTCACCGATTCGCGCTACAGCATGCTGATGCACCCCGATGTGGGCGGCACGATCTCGGTGACGCTGAAGGGCGTGACGATGCGCGAGGCGCTCGAATCGCTGCGCGAGGTCTATGGCTACGACTACAAGATCGACGGCCGGCGCGTCACGGTGTTCCCGCCGACGCTGCAGACGCGCATCTTCATGGTGAACTACCTGCACACGCAGCGCAGCGGGCGCAGCGACATGCGCATCAGTTCCGGCGCCCCGCCGGCGAACAGCGATGGCGGCAGCAGCACCGGCAAYGGCAGCAGCGGCAGCACCGCGTCGAGCGGCAGCCGTTCGCGCGGCAGCGACACCGAGGGCAGCCAGGTGTCGACCACCTCGAAGAGCGACTTCTGGAGCGAGACCACCGAGGCGCTGCGCGCGATGGTCGGCACCGCGGCCGGCCGCAACGTGATCGCGAGCCCGCAGTCCGGCACGATCGCGGTGCGTGCGATGCCCGACGAGCTGCGCCAGATCGAATCCTTCCTGCGCAGCACGCGGCTGTCGGTCGAACGCCAGGTGATGCTCGAGGCGAAGATCATCGAGGTGGAACTGCGCGACGGCTTCCAGAGCGGCATCGACTGGTCGGTGTTGCGCAGCCGCTTCTCGATGGGCCAGAGCAGYGGCAGCGCCGGCAATGCGCTGGTCAGCAACGGCAACGGCCTGCCGACGCTCGCCAGCGGCACGTCGTCGGCGCTCGCCGATGTCGTCGGCCTGCCGATCTCCGGCAGCGGTGCGACCGGCCTGGCGCTCGCGAGCGGCGGCTTCCAGTCGATCCTCGGCTTCCTCGAGACGCATGGCGACGTGCAGATCCTGTCGAGCCCGCGCGTCGCGACGCTGAACAACCAGAAGGCGGTGCTGAAGGTCGGCACCGACGACTACTTCGTCACCAACGTGTCGGGCGGCAGCATCACCACCGGCACCTCCACCAGCACCGGCACGACGACGCTGCCGACGCTGACGCTCACGCCGTTCTTCTCGGGCATCGCGCTCGACGTGACGCCGCAGATCGACGAGGCCGGCATGGTCACGCTGCACGTGCACCCCTCGGTGACCTCGGTGGTCGAGAAGACCAAGCAGATCGACCTCGGCACCATCGGCAACTACCGGCTGCCGCTCGCCTCGAGCAGCGTCAACGAGACCGACACGGTGGTGCGCATCCCCGATGGCGCGATCGTCGCGATCGGCGGGCTGATGCAGGTGGAGTCGTCGCGCCAGAGCTCGGGCCTGCCCGGCGCGAGCAGCAATGCGATCACCGGCACGCTGTTCAACAACCGGGTGAACGCCGGCCGCAAGAAGGAGCTGGTGGTGCTGATCAAGCCGACCATCATCCGCGGCCCCGAGGACTGGCAGCGCATCACCGAGCAGAGCCGCGCATCGCTCGACGAGATGGAAGGCCAGCGCCGCGTGATCACGCTCGACGGTGCGGCGAAGAAGCCGGGCACACGTTGAGCCGACCCGTCGCATTGGTTTGCAATGGTTTGCAATCCTGACGAGAGCCTCTCGCGAATCTGCATGCTCTCTCCAAAGTCGCTTGTCAGCATTCACCTGCCAGTCAAGCGAACCCAGGCAATCGGGCCTGTTCGCAGACCCCAGTCGTTCGAGGTGATTCCACCGGGCGGCGTCGCTGGCAACAACCGCCTTTCAAAGGAAGTCCCCATGAAGAAGCAAGCTGGTTTCACCCTGATCGAACTCACGATGGTCATCGTCATCCTGGGCGTGCTGGCCGTGACGGCGCTGCCGAAGTACATCGACATGAAGAAGGACGCGCAACAGGCGGCCCTCAACGCCATGGCCGGCAGCCTGAGCGCGGCCTCCGCGATCAACTACGCCGCCAAGAAGGCAGGCAATACGTCAGCCGTTGCGATCGCGAATTGCTCGACTGTCTCCACCCTGCTGCAGGTCACGATGCCGACCAACTACACCATCACGGCCGCAGCCGTGGCGGCCGATGCGACGGTGTCGTGCGTTCTCAAGGACTCGAACAACAATACGCTGACAGATGCCAACTTCTCCGCCATCGGCACCTGAACCATGCGCGGCCGGCTTGTCGAAGCGGGCTTCACCCTGATCGAACTGGTCATGGTGATCGTCATCATCGGCACGCTGGCCGTCTTCGCCCTCCCCCGCCTGGTCGACACCAGCTCGTGGCGCCTGCTGGCCTTCAGCGACCAGCTGCAAAGCCAGCTGCACACCGCGCAGCGCCTCTCGCTGACCCAGCGCCGCCCGGTGATCGCGACGATCACCGCCACCGGCGCGAGCGTCGCCTACGTCAGCGGCGCCACCCTCGCCACGCTGCCCTGCCCGTCGGCCGTCGCGAGCTGCATCGCCGGATCCGGCACGCGCACCATCACCTTCAACGCCGGCAACTCCGGCCAGGCCCTCACCTCCACCGGGGCTGCGCTGACCATCACCGTGAGCGGCGACGGCTACTCCAGCGCCTTCACGGTCGAGAACGACACCGGCGCGCTGCACTGACGCGGCGCCAGGCCGGACGCCGCGGGACAAGCCCTGTCCCGCCCGAGCGGGTTTCACCTGAGTTTTCGCGCCCCGGCGAAGTGGCTACATTGYCTTCCCGGTCTCGACTCGGGACCTGCATGAAGGAGACCCGGCCATGGCGTTCATCCTCACCCGTTCTTTGCAGCTTGCGCTGCTGCTCGGCCTCGGTGGCAGTTTCGGCACCACCGCGCTCGCCGCGCCACCCAAGGTCGTGACCACCGCGAACTCCGACCCGCAGTGCTTCGCGCCGTGGAGCACCACGACCAAGCTGTTCCAGTACCCGGCCAAGAAGGGCCCGTACCGCATCGCGCTCGCCAACGGCTACATCGCCAACACCTGGCGCATCCAGATGATCAAGACGGCCAAGGCCTATGCGGCGCAGCCCGAGGTGGCCGCGAAGCTGAAGGAGTACAAGGTCGTCTCCACCGGCGAAGACGTGGCCGCTCAGATCGCCGCGATCAACAACTTCATCGACTCCGGCTTCGATGCGATCGTCGTCAACGCGCAGAACCCTGCCGCCTTCAAGCCGGTCATCAAACGCGCGAACGATGCCGGCGTGGTGCTGGTCGCGTTCGACAACATCCTCGACACCGAGGAGGCGATCAACGTCAACGTCGACCAGAAGGGACTGGGCACCTACTGGGGCCAGTGGCTGATCAAGAACACGCCGAACGGCGGCAAGGTGCTGGAGGTGCGCGGCGTCTCGGGCACCTCGGTCGACCGCGACCGGCACGACGGCATCCAGGAGGCGCTGAAGGCCTCCGGCAAGAAGTGGGAGACCATCGAGGTGATCGGCAAATGGGACGACCCCACCTCGCAGAAGGTCACGGCCGATGCGATCGCGGTGCACAAGAAGTTCGACGCGATCACCGCGCAGGGCGGCGACACCGGCGTCGTGCAGGCGATGCTCGACGCGAAGCACCCGATGGTGCCGTTCGCCGGCGAGACCGAGAACGGCTTCCGCAAGTTCTGCGCGAAATACGCCGGGCAGGGGCTGAAGTGCGCATCGGGCGGCACCGGGCCGGCGCAGGTGGCGGTGGCGATCAAGGTGGCGATCGCGGCGCTCGAGGGCAAGGTGCTGCCGCAGTCGATCAAGCTGCCGCTGTCGACGGTGGAGGAGCCGGGCTTCAAGGACGGCGCCAACTTCTACGCGACGCAGTCCGACAACTTCTTCGTCGGCAACGCGTTCCCGACCTGCGGGATCAACTTCACGGCCCAGGAGATCATGGGCCAATCGGAAGTAAACAAGTAGCCCGGATGGCAATCCGGGATCTGCGGCCGACGAACCCGGATTGCCATCCGGGCTACGGGCCATGAGCCTTCTCGAAACCCAAGGGATCAGCAAGCGCTATGGCGGCGTGCACGCCCTGCAATCGGCCGACCTGCGCGTCGAACCCGGCCGCATCCACGCGATCCTCGGCGAGAACGGTGCCGGCAAGTCGACGCTGATCAAGCTGATCGCCGGCGTCGTCGCGCCCGACGAGGGCCGCATGCTGCTCGACGGCCAGCCGGTCTCGTTCGCATCGCCCGCCGCGGCCAACGCCGCCGGCATCACCTGCGTGTTCCAGGAGCTGTCGCTGGTGCCCGACCTGTCGGTGGCCGACAACCTGTTCATCAGCCAGCCTCCCCGCCACCTCGGCCGTTTCGGACTGATCGACCGCCGCGCGCAACGCCGCCAGGCCGAAGCGGCGCTCGCGCGCGCCGGTGCCACCGACATCCACCCGCTCGCGCTGGTGAAGGACCTCTCGCTGTCGCGGCGGCAGATGGTCGAGATCGCGAAGGCGCTCGCGCGCCGGCCGCGGCTCTTGATCCTCGACGAGGCCACGTCGGCGCTGACCGCCGCCGATGTCGAGCGGGTCTACGCGGTGCTGAAGCAGCTGCGCGCCGACGGGCTCGCGCTGCTGTACATCTCGCACCGCATGCACGAGATCGCCGAGCTCRCCGACGAATGCACCGTGTTCTGCGATGGCCGCAGCGTCGCGCACTTCGCGGCCGGCACGAAGACCGACACCGAGATCGTCGAGCTGATGATCGGCCGCAGCTACAGCGGCGTGTTCCCGGACAAGCCGGTGCGCACGCCGGATGCCACCACCGTGCCCGCGCCGGCGCGCCTCGAGCTGCGCGGCCTGCACTGGACGCACCGCCTCGCCGACGTCTCGCTGCAGTTGCGCGCCGGCGAGATCGTCGGCCTCGGCGGCCTCGACGGCCAGGGCCAGCGCGAACTGCTGCTCGCGCTGTTCGGCGTGCTGCGCGGCTGCCGCGGCGAGCTGCTGATCGACGGCCGGCCGACCCCGCTCACCGGCCCGCATGCCGCGAAGCAGCCGCGCGTCGGCATGGCGCTGATTCCCGAAGACCGCAAGACCGAAGGCCTGATGCTGCCGATGTCGGTGCGCGAGAACCTGTCGTTCGCGGCACTCGGCGCGCTGTCGCACGGCGGCGTGATCGACCGCCAGGCCGAGCGCGCCGCGGTGGAGCGGATGATGGCGCTGCTCGCGGTGCGCTGCGACGGCCTCGACGTGGCGGCCGGCGCGCTCTCGGGCGGCAACCAGCAGAAGCTGGTGATCGGCAAGTGGCTGATGCGGGCGCCGCGCATCATCCTGCTGAACGATCCGACGCGCGGCATCGACGTCGGCACCAAGCAGGAGATCTACCAGTTGCTGCGCCGGCTGGCGGACGACGGCGCGGCCCTCCTCTTCTACTCGACCGACCACGACGAGCTGATCGGCTGCTGCGATCGCGTGCTGGTGATGGTCGAGGGCCGGATCCGCCGCGAGCTGGTCGGCGACGCGATCACCGAGCACGCGCTGGTCGGCGCGGCGCTGGACGTTTCAGTGAACGTGCCGGCGGCCGCCTGAGCATGATGACGAACGGCGATTGGCCCCATCGCCTGCGCGAGCACCAGGGCACGCTGCTCGCGTTCATCGGCTTCGTCGTGATGTTCGCGGTCTACGCAGCCAACCACCCGGCCGGCCTGACCGCGAATGTCGCCACCACCGCGGCCAACAAGGGCGTGCTGCTGGCGATCGTCGCGATGGCGCAGACGCTGGTCGTGCTGACCTCCGGCATCGACCTGTCGGTCGGCATGGTGCTGGTGCTCGCCAACTGCCTGGCCTCGCACCTCGTCGTCGGCACGCCGGGGCAGACGGCGCTCGGCGTCGCCGGCG
>NZ_JBFUGN010000197.1:0-8149 GCF_056402895.1 Rhizobacter sp. P3_B12
CCAGGTGGACGTGGCGCGCGAGCGCTTCGCGCGCATCGTCGCGCTGCGCGCCGGCGTGTGCGTGTACGACGGCCCGGCGGCGGGGCTGGACGATGCGGCGCTGCGCGAGTTGTATGCGGGCGAGGTGGCGGCGCAGGCCCCGGAGGCCCCGGCTGCGGCCAGCGGGCTGTTGCCCGAAAGCATGTGCCGCTGATGGAACAGGCCGTGCGTCCGGGCGCTGCGGCGCTGCACGATCCGGCGCTGCTGCGCAGGGTGTCGCTGCTGCTGGTGGCGGCGGTTCTGGCGTGGCCGCTGCTGGTGTGGACCGAGTTCAACCCGGCGACGCTGCTGGACGCGCGCAGCCTGCGGGCGACCTGGAAGTTCGTGTCGGAATTCGTCCCGCCGAAGCACGATGCGGCGTTCCTCGGGCTGCTGCTGCAGGAGACCTGGCGCACCGTCGCCATCGCGACGGCGGGCCTGGCACTGGCGTGGGTGGTGGCGGTGCCGCTGGCCTTCCTGGCGACGGCGCGGCTGTCGCTCAGTGCGATCGCGACGCCGATGGGCCTGCTGCCGGCGCTGCTGCGGCAGGCGATCCGCTGGGTGCTGGTGGTGCTGCGCTCGATCCCCGAGCTGGTGTGGGCGCTGCTGTTCGTGCGGGCGGTGGGCCTGGGCCCGACCTCGGGCGTGCTGGCGATCGCGATCACCTACGGCGGCATGCTGGCCAAGGTGTATGCGGAGATCCTCGAAAGCGGCGACCCTGCGGCCACCCAGGCGCTGCTGCGCAACGGCAGCGGGCGCTTGCAGGCGCTGTGGTTCGGTGCGCTGCCGGAGTGCGCCGGCGAGCTGGTCAGCTACACGGTGTACCGCTGGGAGTGCGCGATCCGCTCGTCGGTCGTGCTGGGTTTCGTCGGCGCGGGCGGGCTGGGCCAGATGCTCGACAGCTCGGCGAAGATGTTCGCCGGCAGTGAGGTGAGCGCGATCCTGCTGGTGTTCGTCGTGCTGGTGTGGGCGAGCGATCGGGTCAGCGCGGTGTTGCGCCGGGTGATGGCATGACGCGCCCTGAACGGTCGTGGTCCGGGTGGCTGGTGCTGGCCGGCGTGCTGGCCCTGGTCGTGGCGAGTTTCGCGAGCCTGGGGCTGCACTGGCGAGAGTTCTTCGCGCCGTCCGAGCTCGTCAAGCTGGCCGGGTTCGGTGCCAGCTTCTTTCCGCCGGAGATGTCGCCTGCGTTCCTGCGGCGCACGCTGGAGGCGGCCGGCGAGACGATCGCGATGTCGCTGCTCGGCACGGTTCTCGCCGCGGCGGCGGGGGTGTGCATGGCGCTGCCGGCGAGCGCCCGCGGAGGGCGGGTGGTGGCGTTGCTGCACGGCGGTGCACGCCTGTTGCTGAACGCGCTGCGCTCGATCCCCGAGCTGGTGTGGGCCTCGCTGCTGCTGATCGCGGCCGGGCTGGGCCCGTTCCCCGGCACGCTGGCGCTGGCCTTGCACACGACCGGCGTGCTGGGCCGGTTGTTCGCCGAGAGCATCGAGAACGCGGCGCCCGGCCCGGCGCTCGCATTGCGCGTGCGCGGCGCTGGTCGCTTGCGCGTGTTCCTGTGGGCGACGCTGCCGCAGGTGCTGCCGCAACTGCTGTCGTACAGCCTCTACCGGTGGGAGAACAACATCCGCGCTGCGGCGGTGCTGGGCGTGGTGGGGGCGGGCGGCCTGGGCCAGATGCTGTACTACCACCTGGGCCTGTTCCAGATGCACGAGACCTGCACGGTGCTGCTCGCGATGATCGCGCTGGTGGCGATCGTCGATGCGGTGTCGTTTGCTGCACGGCTGGCGTTGAACCGCTGAATTCACTCGTCCGCAAGAGGTACATCGGGACCGGTTGACCTCACCCGGACCGGATTTCTACACTGCGCCGCAGCCTGAAAGGGCGAGCGATGTACGGTGGCAGCCGGTACTGTCTCTATCGATATGGAGAACTCATGCAGGATCTGACTCAAGAGGAAATCGACCAGGTATCTGGCGCAGGCGGAGTACGTGACAGCCTCATCGCCGGAGTGATCTGGAGTGGCATTGAGAAAGCGGCAGGTGCGTTGTCTCAGTTTGCGGGCAATGGTCAGCCGCCCAACTATGGGAACACGACCCCGATGGGTGACATGTTCTGATGAAAAAGGGGCTRGATGTTTTTCGTATCTCCGGCCCCATTTCGCTGGGCGCCATTCCCATTGCGATGTCAGTGCGTGCCTTTGTTGCCAACCTGCTTGTATGCCTGATTCCGGGTTTGATGATTGGCGGAGTTCTCAGCTTCGGTTTTTCTGCCTCGCCAGCTCCCGAGAGCGTCGAGATATTCAAATCGGATCACTGGCTGCGTGCGGTATTTCTGCTCTGCGTCTTTGCGCCTTTGGTCGAGAACTGCGTCCTGCTTTATCCGGCGCATCTCATTTCGCAAGCCGTTCGATCGCACTGGCTCGTTTGCGTGATTTCAGCAACGCCGCTGGTTCTGGCTCACGCCTACCCCGGCCGGTGGGAGAAATCCATCGCGGTCGCTTGGCCCTTCATCTGGTTGGTCCACTGCTTCTTCGTCTTGAAAGCGAAGGGCGTTCCGCTCCAATCGCGGTTCTGGTTCATCTTCGCCTTGCACGCCGGCGTGAACGCCGCACTTCTCGGTCTCGTTCACCTCGTCAACCTGATTTTTTGATCATTGCGCGCTGCCACACCGCGCGCCAAGCAAGAGAGAAGCACGTCACCGACCGAGCGCCCGAAGCACCTCGTAGCAAGCACCCATCGTGTCGGCATCCACCTTCCCCGCCGGGCTTTTCTCGTCGCCGAGCGGCCGGTTGTCCTGTGACAGGATCCGGTGCCATCCCCCGTGCGCGTGGTCGACGAAGTGCGCCCAGCTGTGCTCCCACAGGCGGTCGTACCAATCCCAGTAGCCGCCCTCGCCGGTGCGCACCGCCAGGCAGGCCGCGGCGGCCAGTGCCTCGGCCTGCACCGAGGCGTGCTTGTCATGGTCGACGACCGCGCGGTCTGCTGCGAAGCCGCAGAACAGCCCGCCGTGCTTCGCATCCCAGCCGTGCTGCGTCGCGGCCGTGAACAACTCGCGCGCCCGCGGCAGCAGCCAGTCGCTCGGCCGGTGCCGTTCCAGCGTCAGCAACAGCCTGGCCCAGGCCGCATGGTGTCCCGTCTGGAAGCCCCGCGGCCGGGAGCGGTGGTATGCGTTGTCGTCGTCGCCATGATCATCCCGGTCGATCGACCAGTCGAGCCGGTAGTGCTCCCAGACCAGCCCGTGCGACAGTGCCGCCAGCCGCTGCGTGACCGAGCGCGCGAGCGCCTCGGCGCGGTCGAGGAAGCGGCGCTCGCCGGTCGCCTCGAAGGCCGCCAGCATCGCCTGGCAGGCGCGCAGGTTCGCGTTCTGCCCGCGCCAGGGCGCGAGCTTCCACTCGGCACCCGCCTCGTCGGCATACAGCCCGTGCGCCGGCTCCCAGAAGTGCTGCTCCAGCAAGCCGAAGGTCTCGTGCAGCCCGAGCCGGGCGTCCTCGATGTCGGCCCTCAGTGCCTGCGCATGCGCCAGCAGCACGAAGGCGAGGCCCTCGCAGCGGTTCGTCGCGTCGAGCACGTCGCGCTCGCCGTAGTTGCCGCCGGCACCATGCCAGCGCACCTGCCACGCATAGCCGCCGGTGTCGGCGTCGCGGTGCGCATCACGCAGGAAACGCAGCCCGTGGCGCGTCGCCTCGCGCCATTCCGGGCGGCCGAAGTGCCGCGCCGCCATCGCATGGGTGACGACGCCGCACGCGCTGCCGATCAGCTCGCGCGTCTCGCGGTCGCCGACCGTGCCGTCGTCGCGGAAGAACTGGAAGAAGCCGCCGCTCGGGTCGCGGCTGCGGCCCTCGCGGAACGACATCGTGTCGAGGATGTGCCGGCGCAGGAAGTCGGGTGAGCGGAAGTCGATGATCGGTGTCATGCACTGCCTCCTCGCATCGTCCCTGCGGACGTCCGGTTGACATCACCCCACGCGGTTCACCCCAAGGTCTTCACCCCACGACGCGCTGCTCGCTCTTCGCGTCGAACAGGTGCGCATCCTCCGGCTGCCAGCGCAGGTGCACGCTGTCGCCCACATGCTGGTGCACCTTGCCGGCCACGCGCGCCGTCAGCTTGCCGACCGCCGTCTCGACCATCGCATAGGTCTCCGGCCCGGTCGGCTCCAGCATGCTGATCGTGCCCGCCAGGCCCTGCTCGGCGAACGACAGGCTCTCCGGCCGCAACCCGTAGCTGATGCCGGCGCCGTTGGCCGACTGCAGCGCGCCGCGCTGCGCATCGTTCAGCAGCAGCTCCACGCCCTTGGCGCTCAGCCCGTTGGCCGCACGCTCGCTGTCGATGATGTTCATCGCCGGCGAGCCGATGAACTCGGCGACGAAGCGGGTTGCCGGGCGCGAGTAGATGTCGTCGGGCGTGCCGAACTGCTGCACCAGGCCGTCGCGCATCACCGCGATGCGGTCGCCCAGCGTCATCGCCTCGACCTGGTCGTGCGTCACGTAGACGGTGGTGGTCGCGGTGCGCTGGTGCAGCAGCTTGATCTCGGCGCGCATCTCGACGCGCAGCTTCGCGTCGAGGTTGGACAGCGGCTCGTCGAACAGGAACAGCTTCGGGTTGCGCGCGAGCGCCCGGCCCATCGCGACACGCTGGCGCTGGCCGCCCGACAGCTGGCCCGGCTTGCGGTCGAGCAGGTGCTCGATCTGCAGCATCTTCGAGACGCGCTGGATCGCCTCCTGGCGCTGCGCCTTCGGCACGTTGCGCATCTCCAGGCCGAACGCGATGTTCTGCCCGACGTTCATGTTCGGGTACRGCGCGTAGCTCTGGAACACCATCGCGATGTCGCGGTCCTTGGGCAGCGCGTAGGTCACGTCGCGGTCGGCGATGTGGATGCTGCCCGAGGTGGGCGTGTCCAGCCCCGCGATCATCGACAGCAGCGTGCTCTTGCCGCAGCCGGACGGGCCGACCAGGATCAGGAACTCGCCGTTCTCGACCTCGATGTCGATGCCCTTGAGGATCTCCACCGGGCCGTAGCTCTTGCGGACGTTGCGAATTGAAAGTGCACCCATGACGTTTTCTCTTTGAAGCCCGGGCCGGTCAGCCCTTGACGGCGCCGGCGGTGAGGCCGCGCACGAAGTATTTGCCTGCGACGATGTAGACGAACAGCGTCGGCAGCGCAGCGATCATCGCGGCGGCCATGTCGACGTTGTATTCCTTCACCGCGCTCGAGGTGTTGGCCAGGTTGTTCAGGCCGACCGTGATCGGCTTCGACGCGCCGCCCGAGAACACCACGCCGAACAGGAAGTCGTTCCAGATGTTCGTGAACTGCCAGATCAGCGTGACCACCACGATCGGCGTCGACAGCGGCAGCACGATGCGCCAGAAGATGCGCCAGAAGCCCGCGCCGTCCAGCATCGCCGCCTTGATCAGCTCGTCGGGCAGGCCGACGTAGTAGTTGCGGAAGAACAGCGTCGTCGACGGCAGGCCGGCGATGATGTGCACCGCCACCAGCCCCCAGATCGAGCTCGCGATGCCGAACCAGCCCAGCACCTGCGACATCGGCAGCAGCACCACCTGCAGCGGCATGAACATGCCGAACAGCATCATCGCGAACATGAACTCGCTGCCGCGGAAGCGCCACTTGCTCAGCACGTAGCCGTTGATCGCGCCCAGCGTGGTCGACACCGCCACCGCCGGCACCACCATCAGCACCGAGTTGAAGAAGAACGGCTTCAGGCCGCCGCAATCGATGCCGGTGCAGGCGCTCGACCAGGCCTTGGCCCACGACGCGAAGCCGGGTGAGGAGGGCAGCGACAGCAGGTTGCCCTCGCGCACCTCGTTCATGTCCTTCAGCGAGGTCGTGAGCATCACGTACATCGGCATCAGGAAGACCACCGCGAACAGCAGCAGCACGGACCACAGCGCCGCGCGGTGCCAGTTGAATTTGTTTCCCATGTCTTGTTCTCTCGGCGGCCGCTCAGCGCTTGCTGCGCAGCTCGGAATAGAGGTAGGGCACGACCAGCGCCGCCACGGTGGCCAGCATGATCGTCGCGGACGCCGCGCCCAGGCCGATCTGGCCGCGCGAGAACGCCATCGTGTACATGAAGGTGGCCGGCATGTCGGTCGCGTAGCCGGGGCCGCCGGCGGTCAGCGCCATCACCAGGTCGAAGCTCTTGATCGCCAGGTGGCTCAGCACCATCAGCGTGCTGAAGAAGACCGGCCGCAGGCTCGGGATGATGATGCGCCAGTAGATGCGCGGCAGGCTCGCGCCGTCGATCTGCGCGGCCTTCAGGATCGAGTCGTCGATGCCGCGCAGGCCGGCCAGGAACAGCGCCATCACGAAGCCGGCACTCTGCCAGACGCCCGCGATGACCACGGTGTAGATCGCCATGTCGGGGTCGATCAGCCAGCTGAAATGGAAGTTCTCGAAGCCCCAGCCCTGCATGACCTTCTCGAGGCCGAGACCGGGGTTCAGGATCCACTTCCAGGCGGTGCCGGTGACGATGAAGCTCAACGCCATCGGGTAGAGGTAGATGGTGCGCAGCACCCCTTCGACGCGGATCTTCTGGTCGAGCAGGATGGCCAGCAGCAGGCCGATGGCCATGCCGAAGAAGATGAACAGGCCGCCGAAGATGCCGAGGTTCTTCAGCGCGACCCACCAGCGTTCGCTCTCGAACAGGTTGGTGTATTGCTGCAGCCCGATGAATTCATAGTTGGGCAGCAGGCGCGAGGCCGACACCGACAGGTAGCCGTTCCACGCGATCAGGCCGTAGATGAAGAAGAAGGCCAGCAGGAACGACGGTGCGACGACCAGCTTGGGCATCCACTGGCTGAGGCGTACGGAGGCGGAGGGTTTCATGGGCGGGCCAACCGGGGGCGGGACGCGAATGGTGCGCCATCCCCGTGCAACAGGAAGACGGCGCCCGAGTGGGGCGCCGTCCGAGACAGGGCCGAAGCCCTGACAACTACGCTGATTACTTCGTCTTGGCAGCAGCGACCAGGCGGTCCTGCGCCTGGGCCGACGTGATCTTCTCGTCGTTCCAGAACTGCGACACCACGTCCTTGATCGCGCCTTCGGCAGCCGACGGAACCGCCATGCCGTGGGCGATCGACGGGACCAGCGTGCCGGCCTTCGAGGTCGACACGAAGTCGGCTGCCGAGGTCTTCGCGCAATCGTCGAACTTCTTCAGGTCCATGCCCAGGCGAACCGGGATCGAGCCCTTGTTCAGGTTGAACACTTCCTGGAATTCCGGCGACATGATCGCGGTGGCCAGGTCCTGCTGGGCCTTCTGGTTGGCCGGATCCTTCAGCTTGAACAGCGCGAAGCTGTCGACGTTGTAGGTGTACGACTTCGCGGTGCCGGGGGCGGCCACGCAGGTGAAGTCCTTGCCCGGGACCTTGCCGGCGGCCAGGAACTCGCCCTTGGCCCAGTCGCCCATGATCTGCATGCCGGCCTCGCCCTTGATCACCATCGCGGTGGCCAGGTTCCAGTCGCGGCCCGGGGCGTTCTTGTCGGTGTAGCCCTTGACCTTGCGGAAGGTCGTCAGCACCTTGTCCATCGTCGCGCTCTTCAGCGAGCCGGCGTCGAGCTGCACCAGTGCCTTCTTGTAGAAGTCCGCACCGCCGACGCCCAGCGCGACCGCCTCGAACGTGGTGAAGTCCTGCCAGTTCTGGCCGCCGTGGGCGATCGGGATGATGCCGGCCTTCTTCAGCGCTTCAGCGGCGACGAAGAACTCGTCCCAGGTGGTCGGCACCTTGGCGCCGGCCTTCTTGAAGGCTTCCGGGTTGGCCCACAGCCAGTTCACGCGGTGCACGTTGACCGGCGCGGCGACGTAGTGGCCCTGGTACTTCAGGCCGTCGGCGATGGCCTTGGGCAGCAGGTCGTCCCACTTGTTGGCCTTGGCGACGTCGTCCATGTTGGCGAGCACGCCTTCCTTGGCCCATTCCTGGATCGACGGGCCCTTGATCTGCGCCGCGGCCGGGGCGTTGCCCGACACCACACGCGACTTCAGCACCGTCATCGCCGAATCGCCACCACCACCGGCGACCGCGAAGTCCTTCCAGGTGTGGCCCTTCGATTGCATCGTGGCCTTCAGTTCGGCGGCCGCCTTGGCTTCGCCGCCCGAGGTCCACCAGTGCAGGACTTCCACCTC
>NZ_JBFUGN010000198.1:0-8143 GCF_056402895.1 Rhizobacter sp. P3_B12
ACGGCAGCACGGTGCTGGGCTTCCACGCCGTGGTCAGCGACATCACCCGCCAGAAGCTCGAAGAGAAGCGGCTGATCGAGCTGGCACGCGTGGACCCGCTGACGGGCCTCGTCAATCGCGCCGGCTTCGAGTTGCGCGTCGCCGAGGCGATGGAGCGCTGCCGCACCACGGGTGCACTGATGGCGCTCATGTACCTCGACATCGACCGGTTCAAGCAGATCAACGACCGATACGGACACAACGCGGGAGACGCCGTGCTGCGGGAATTCGCGGACAGGCTGTCCCGGACCTTGCGTTTCAGCGACACCGTCGCCCGCCTGGGCGGCGATGAGTTCACGGCGATCATGGAAGGCCTGCCGGCGCCGGAGATGGCCTCCTCCGTCGCTGCCAAGATCGTGCACGCCATGAGGACGCCGTTCGTGATCGACCATCAGACGATCGATCTCACCACCAGCATCGGCCTGGCGTTCTACCAGGGTGACGCCACGACCGTCGAGGCGCTCGTCAAGCAAGCGGATGTGATGCTCTACCAGGCCAAGGGTGCGGGCCGCAACAACGTCCAGGTGGCGCTTCGCCTTGTCGAAGGGGGCGGAGCTTGAAACGCTCCTCCAACTCAATGATCCGCACATCCAGAATGACGGCCAATTGATCGGCTGAGCTGAAATCAGCTTTTGACCGATACCCAAGCCATGTAGCCACTGATCCATTTCATTGCATGGCCATCCGCATCGAACTTCAACGCAGCGGGGTCAACGTCTCGGTTGCCTGGCCTGTGAGCGCCGCAGCGGAGTGTGCGACCTGGCTACGCGAGGTGCTCAGGTGAACCGTCTTCCCGCGCACGAAGAAGTAGTGCTCCACCACCTCCATGTTGCGCAGTGCGCCGGCAAACGGTTCAAAGACACTGTCAAGGCTGGGGAGCAGTCGGAATCCTTCGGCAGGACGACCATCGACCATGAGCGGGCCTACCCAGGACTTGTGCGTCCGGACGATCAGATCCAGGTCACCGCATGCACGTGCACCGCGTGCGTAGCTACCGAATGTCCAGATCCCTTCGATGCGGACACGGACCGCCCCTTCCACCGTGGCCCCATCGAGGGGGCCACCTCGATACTCGGTGACGTACTCCGGCCTTGCGCCAATGCGCCGGAGAAGACGTTCCAGGCGGGCGGTGAGCACATCTCTTGGAATGCTCCACGGCACGTCTTCGGATTGAACCCAGACCGGCGTATAGCCTTCGCGCTGCGCAAACATCACTTCCGCGCCCCCTGTCCGACGATCCGATAGACCGTCGAACGCGCTAGCCCGAACAGCTGCATCAGCTCCTTGATGTTCCGACCGTTGAACATCTCACGCACTCGCTCATCGCGCGCCGACTTATCGGGCGCCGGCACGTAAACATCGTCACCGCCAAACCGTGCGCGCATACCCTGCACGATCTCATGCGCGATAGCGCTCGCCCACGGCTCCTGGAACGCCAAGTCATCGCGCAGGATCTCCGTCATGTCGAACACCCACTGCGTGGCCGCGTCGGCCTTGATCTCGTGGGCATCGGGGCGGGGTTGCTGCTGGTGCTGGAAGAGGGGTTGGCTCACAGGCGGCTGCTCCAAGAATCGCTGACGATGAAAGAGTTCGGGACAACGGGACGGACAGCGGGTGGACGAGCTGTAGGTGGTGGAGCTGGCGCAGGCGGTGCCGCCGCCACCGCGTTGGGTTGTGCGGACGTCTGCACTGGCGCTTGATCGCTTCCCCCACTCGGCACGGGTGCTCCGCCGCCGGCGAACAGGTCCGGCTCCAGCCCCGCCTCGAGCCGCGCCCACAGCTTGTCGCTGAGCGTGTGCAGCCCGAGCATCTGCGCGCAGAACAGCGCGTAGACCGTGCAGTCGAGCTTCTCGTTGCGCTTGCCGGCCGGCTTCAGCCAGCGGTGCTCCTCGCCGCGTCCGGTCTTCACCAGCATCCGGCTCTCGGCCGTGAGCTGGTCGTAGAACTCGGCCGTCAGCTCGCGCGCGAAGTGCATGTAGCCCGGCCCGGGCTGGCTGACCTGCAGCCGGCCGTAGAGCAAGTCCTTCGCGGTGTCGGTGCCGACGTGCCACAGCCGCACGCCCTTGCGGATCGTCTTGCCGCGCTCGTTCACGTCGACCAGGACGCTGGCGCTCTTGATCGGTCGACCCAATCGCGTCTCGCCCTTCACCGCGTACAGGTTCTGATTCGGCCGGTTGCGCACGAACACATAGCACTGGTGCGTGAAGTGGCCACCCGTGTCGATCGCCACCGCGTCGGCCGACATTTCGACGCCGCACACGTGCCGATAGGTCGCCTTGATCGCCGGATCCAGCTTCAGATCCCACTCGCGCTGGTCGGCCGGGTTGCCGTAGATGACCAGGTCATCCACCACCCACATTTCCTCGCCACGCCCAAAGCCCCACACCACCAGCTCCCAGCGGTCGCCCTGCACGTCCACGCCGATCGCGAGCTTCACCGCGCCTCGCGGCACAGTGCGCAGTGGGTGACCATGCTTGCCGCGCAGCGCGAGCTGACTGGCGTCGGTCTTCTCCACGTCCTCTTCGTAGGTCTCGCCCCGCGTGGTGTTGACGAAGGTCTTCACGGCACTGAGCTCACCTGCCTCGGCTTTCTTTGAGGCTGCGAGCCAATCCCGGACGATGCCCACCCACGTCGCCTGCGGGCTGTAGGCGGTCCAGCAGAAGAACGCCACGTGCTTCGGCGGCTGGACCTCCTCGTCCGCCACGTTGCGGAAGCGCAGCTGGATCGGGTCGCTCTCGTCGATCCACAGGCCACCACGCGCACCGCCTGCCGCCTTCCAGCGGCCCTTCCACACCGCCAGGTACTCGGCCTGGGTGATGCGCACGCCACAGTGCGGGCAGACGTGAACGACCGTCTCCGGATCGTTGTCGTCCCACTTCAGGCCATGCGGCGCTTCCTTGCCGCCCCAGTCGAGCGTGTGCTCCTCGTCGCAATGCGGGCAGCGAATGAAGTATTGGAAGCGCGCGTCGGCCTGCTGCTCGCGGTCCTCGATCAGGCTGAAGCCCTTGAGCTTCGGCGTCGATCCGGCGACGGATTTCGGGAAYGTTGCGCCCTCGATGCGCTTGTCGCCGAGGAAGAAGGGGTCGCCTTCCTTGTCAACGTCTCGTGCGAAGCCGTCGGTCTCGTCGTAATAGACGCAGTCCACCGTGAGCCGGCGATAGTTGCCGGCCGAGTTTCCGCCGCGAAGGTGAAGCTGGCAGCCCAGGAACTGCTTGCGCTTGAGCGTGTTGCTCTTCGACTTGCGATTGAACTTCGGGAAGATCCGACGCATGACCTTCACGTCGCGCAGCATCGGCTCCAGCTCGGTGCCGACGAAGTCATCGCGGTCGCCGTCCGTGGGCTGGAACACGACCTGGTTGCGACGCTTGTGCTCGGCGAAGTAGCCGAGGGCCGCGAGGAATATCTTGGTGTACCCCGTGCGCGCCGACTTTCGCCAGGTCACGTGCGTGATCTCGTCGTGGCCGATGCAGTCGGCAATGGCCACCTGGTACGGGTAGGCCTCCCAGCGGCCTTGCTCGTAGCTGCTCTCCTCCGACAGGTAGAAGTGCTCGGCCATCCACTGGGACAGCCGCATCGGCATCGGCGCTTCGAGCGGGCGCAGGCCGCGGCGCAGTGCCGCGTTGATCTCGTTGCGCTGCTCGGTGCCGAGGTCAGCCAATGTGATGGGCCGTTCGATGAACATCGGCTCGACTGCGTCGAGCATAGGCGTCGCGTGCGTCAATTTCCATCCTCCTCTTCGTCGTCTTTGTCATTCCCTTCATCAGCGTCCGCCAGCGTCATCGCCGCGGCACAGTTGCGTGCCTTGGAGACCTCCTCTTCGAGGATGCGCAGTGCCTCGCCAGGCAGTTCGACGCGGCGACGCAGGCGCGGCACAAGGCCCTGCAGCAGACTGCCCACGTCGCCGGCCATCTTGGCAAGCACCAGTTCGAGCACCGACACCGGCGCGAGCTCGCGGCGATTCACAGCGTTGTCCATCGCGATGCGGTCGGCTTGCTCGCGGGCCAGGCGTGCGCGCTCGCGCGCCAGCTCGCCGTCGGCGCCACGGCCCGCGGCCTGTTCCCGCAGGTGCTTCGTGTACGCGCGCAGCCAGGTCGCCGCCGGCTGGCCGGCCAGCAAGACACCGCGGCTGAGCAGCTCGCTGACGACGGGCTGGCTGACGCCGACCAGGTCGCCGAACTGCTCCTGCGTGATCGGGTGCGAGAGCGGCTGCGAGAGGGGTTGATCTAGTGCTTGCATGGATATAACCCCCTTAGGAGCGCACTGAAACTAGCGAGCGAACGGGGTTCGAATTACCCTTGACCGACCTCTCCCGGGAGGACCCGATGAGGGGGGTGGGGGGTGGGGTCGAGGCCTTGGCCGACCGRRGTGCGAACGTCATGCGCCCTGCCCTCCCGCCGCGAGCCCGAGCTTCGCGAGCTGCTTCTGCATACGCTGCTCGTAGTGCGACTTGAACCGGCTGTCGATCACGCGCTGTGCCGTGCCCACGAAGTCGAAGCGCTTGCCATACCGCGTGCCGTTGACGAACAACAGCACGGGCTTGACCGCACTGCCCGCGCTGAAGCGGTACCGCGCCCACACGCCACGCCGCAGGTGCTGCATCTTGTCGCCGTGCTTCCACGAGCCGCGGCCCTGCCTCGACTCACCGCCGTGCGCGACGAAGTACTCGACCTTGCTGCGCTTGGCCTTCGAGCGCTTCGAGCTGGTGGCGTTCGCATCGGAGCCCGCGAGGTTGAAGGCCTGCAGCTGGCTCAGGATCTGCACGATCTGGCCGCGGCCCATGTTGCCGTAGGCGTCGAGCTTGGCGGCTGCGCCCGGCACCGCGCGCTCGTTCTTGCGCATCAGCCCGGCCTGCACGAGGATCTCCTCGAAGCGCTTCAGCGGCCGGTTGCCGCCTTCGATCTGCGGGATCAGGTAGTGCGCCCGCGACGTGCCGTCCTTCAGCCACACCATCGCCTGCAACTTGGTCCGCGTGGCGAAGGTGGTGCGCAGCGCCCGCAGCGTGAACGCGGTCGGGTTGTCGAACCGGTCGCGGATCTCGGCGACCTGCGCGTCGCGCACCTCGCGCGTGGTGTCGTTGATGGCCTGCGCCATCACGTTCGGGTGCTCCTGCTGCAGTTCGCCGAACGCCTTCGCGATCTGCGCCGCATCGAAGCGGATGTTCATCGTCAGCATGTCGTTCCTCCCTCGGTCAGTCGAGCCCGCCGCCGCGCTGCGCCTTGATGCTCTTCATCGGAGCCGGCCCTTCCCAATCGGTGAAGCGCTGGAACGCGCCGTCGAAGGTGAAGTTCAGCGTGTCGGTCGGACCGTTCTTGTGCTTGACCACGTGCAGCTCGGCGTGGAACTTGTTGGCCTCGGTCGGGTTGCGACGGTGCTCGCGGTGCAGCAGCCCGATCAGGTCGGCCGCGCCCTCGATGTCGCCGCTGTCGCGCAGGTCGCTCATCTGCGGGGGACCGCTGCGCTTGTCGGCCTCGCGGTTCATCTGCGACAGCAGGATGATCCAGACGCCGAATTCCTTGGCCGCCCGCTTCAGGCCGTTGGCGATCTTGCCCAGCTCCTGGTTCCGGTTGTCGCCGTCGCCCTCCATCAACTGCAGGTAGTCGATGATCACGAGGTCCAGCTTCTTGTGCCTGCGCTTGACCTGCTGGATCTTGCGGCGCACGTCCATGATGGAGAGCGCCGCCTGGTCGTCCATCGCAATGTGCAGCTTCCCGAGCGCATCGATGCCCTCGCTGACGCCCTCCCACATGCTCTCCGGCGCCTTGCGCGGATTGCGCAGATCCGCGAGGTTCACGCGGCCTGCCGCGGCGACCTGGCGGGCCGTCAGCGAGTTCAGGCTGTCTTCCTGCGTGAGCATCAGCACGTGGTGCTTGCGGCCGACGTGGCGGCTCAGCGTCAGGCATATGGCCGTCTTCCCCATGCTCGGCCTGGCGCCGATCACCCACAGTTCGCCGGGCCGCCCGCCGCCGGCGGTGCAGTGGTCGAGATCCTTCAGCCCGGTCTGGATGGTCGTCTCCGCGCCGTCGTAGCGCTTCTGCAGGTCGTCGAGGTAGCTCACGACCAGCTCGCTGATGTCACGCGGTTCGTTGCGGTCGGCCACAGCGTTCAGCGCCATCAGCTTGGTGATCATCTGGTCGATGAGCTGGTCGACCGGCTGCGGCTTGCCCTTCGCATCGTGCGCACCGCGCATGATTTCGTCGGCCATCGTCGAGCCCAGGCGCATCACCTCGCGTTCACGCCAGCGCTCGACGAGCAGCTCGGCGTGGCGCAGCGCCGCCCGGCCGCTCGTCACGCAGGACAGCAGCTGGTTCAGGTACACCATGCTGTGGTGACCCTTGTCGTGGACGGTCACGAGGTCGGCCAGCTTGCCGGCCCTGAGCAGCTCGCTGATGGTCTCGTAGATCGCCCGGTGGTCGGTCTGGTAGAAGTGCTCGGGCTTCAGGACCGTGCCGACCGTCTCGAAGGCTTGGTTGTCGAACAGCAGCGCGCCCAGCACCGCGTGCTCGGCTTCCTCGCTGTGGGGGGCGCTCAGTGCATCGGGTCGGCGGCTCATTCGGCGGTTCCTTGGTCGTGTTGCAGCATGGCCTGCGCCTGCAGGCCCTGGGTCGTGAGGTGGGCAGCCTCTCCGGGCTTCAGGTACCAGAGGCGGTACCAGTTGTCGCGGACGCTGTTGAAGAAGGTCTGGCGCCAGTCGCGCTGACGCTTGCCCTGGGCGGTGCGGCGGGCCTTGAACTCCCGCCAGTGAAGCAGCAGGATGTCGCGGTCGATGCCGACCAGGTCGCAGTAGCCGAACACCGGGTGGTCCTCGGGGATGGGCTTCTCCCCGGCAGCCTTGCAGACGGCGAGGAAGGTGGCGAGGCTCACCAGCGGCTTGTGCCTCGATGCCTTGGTGTCGCCCCCATCGTCCTGCCGAGGGTCTTCAGCCCCTTCAGGGGGTTGGGGGTATAGCTCTTGTATTGGTTCTATTACGGTTAGGGGGCACGTGGTGCCGGTCTGACCGGCAGGTGGTGCCGGTTGGGGTGCATGCGGTGCCGGTTGACCTGCAGCAGGTGCCGGGTCGAACAGGTCATCGCAGGAGCTTTGACCGGCACCTGATGCCGCTTGACCTGCATGCGCTGCCGGTCGGGCGGCATGTGGTGCCGGTGTGACCCGGATCGATGGGTCTGAAGAGGCCGTTCGGGCGCCTGCGAAGGGGGCATGTGGTGCCGCCTTGTTTCGAGGCGCGTTGAGCGAACTGGCGCCGCGGGCGATCAGCGCCGGGTCGGTGCCGGTGGGCGCGCCCGGACGGACGCCGTCCAGGGTCAGCGTGTAGACGTTGGAGCGCATCTCGCCCATGCCGACGCGCAGCAGTCCCGCCTCCTCCAGCCAGCGGATGGCGTTGCGCACCGTGCGTTCGCACAGGCAGGTGCGCATCGCGATCGTCTCGACCTTGGGCCAGCAGAAGCCCTGGTCGTTCGCCTGGTCGGCCAAGCTGATCAGCACCGCCTTCTGGGGCGGCGGCATCTTGAGCGGCCAGCAGATGGCCATTGCGAGCGTGCTCATYGGGCAACACCCTTCCCTTGCAGCCGCGTKGGCCGCAATGCATCTTGTCGKTRAGTCATGTCAGAGGTCGRTCAGGCGCGCAGSCGGGCTYGCCGGCATTCGCGYTGGGTGTGGTCGGTKCGGCAGTCGTCGTCGCAGTAGGSYTCGCCCGGKGCGCARCGYTCTTCGCAGTTGCGGCAGATGCCSAGCGGCAGGTAGGTGAGGCGCGCYGTGCGCTYRYGGTGCKYMGCGAGGGCCGCGAAGATGAACTCGGATTCGCGGACSGTCGCGAGGTCGTCAGCGCTCARGCGCTCCAGCGTGTCGCGCGCCAGCACATCGACTGCGAGGCTCGGCGTGGATGTGATCTGCGCGTGCATCAGCGACCCTCCCGCATCGATTGCGGCTTGGCCGCTTCGTTGCGCACGCGCAGCGCGATGAGCACGGCCTGCACGGCCGACATCAACTCGGCGGCTTCGCCCTCGACGCGGCGCAGCTCGTTGTCGGTCACCGCACCGTCGGCGGTCACCTCGCTGATCTGGCCGATCACCTCGGCGAACTCACGCGCCATGCGGGTCACGCCCTTGAA
>NZ_JBFUGN010000199.1:0-8081 GCF_056402895.1 Rhizobacter sp. P3_B12
GAGCTGGAGTTGCTGCGCACCGTGTACCGCGAGGCGCTGTATGTCGTTGGTGTCTTCGCACCGCTATGGCAGCGCGAGGAAGCATTGCGCTCGCATGGACTCGACGGCCCTGCTGTTGCCGCATTGATGGATCGCGATTCAGGTGAAGAACTGGCGGGTGGGCAAACCGTTGCCGAAACCTTTCCCCAATGCGACTTCTTCTTGCGGATGGACTCGCAGACCGAAACTCAGCTGCGTGCCCGAGTTGAGCGATTTCTGAACCTCATCCTCGGCACGCAGGTCATCACGCCGACGCGATCGGAAGCCGCCATGTACGCCGCCGCTTCCGCAGCAGGAAACTCCGCCTGCCTGTCGAGGCAAGTGGGCGCTGCGGTCACCGACGCCACAGGCGAGGTTCTGGCCGTCGGCTGGAATGATGTGCCGAAGGCATTCGGCGACCTCTACGTGACCGATCTCGCTGCCGACACGAACGGCGACCAGGACAAGCGTTGCTGGAATCATGGCGGCAAGTGCTACAACGACGAGGAAAAATCACTGCTGGCAGAGCATGTCATCGCATCGCTCGATGGGTTGATCCCTGCGGAGAAGCGTGATCAGGCCGTCACCGCAGTACTGACGAACAAGAAGCTGCGGGGGTTGATCGAGTTTTCCAGATCGATCCACGCGGAGATGCATGCCATCCTGACGGCGCTGCGACAGAAGGGCGACCGGGTGCGAGATGGCCGCATCTACATCACGACCTATCCCTGCCATTCATGTGCCCGCCACATCATCGCGGCTGGAATCCGGGAGATCTACTACATCGAGCCCTACCAGAAGAGCTTGGCCATCAAGCTGCACGGCGATGCGTTGAGCGAGCATGAACAGGACGCATCGAAGGTTCGCTTGATCCCCTACGACGGCGTGGCGCCCAGCCGCTATCTGAGCCTGTTCCGCATGCGGCCGGATTCGCGCAAGAAGAATGGCAAGGTGATCCGCGTCAGGCCCGATGTCGCTACGCCAAAGCTTGAGAAGAGCCTGGAGGCGTTGCCCGCGCTGGAAGCGCTGGTCGTAGAATCTCTCATCCAGCGCAGGCTGGTTTCTCAAGCCCCGTCCCAAGCAGGAGCAGCACATGAAGACACCTGAGCAGCTCCCCCTCAATTTCTCTGCATCCCCGTTCGATCGCGCGAATTCGAACGAACCCACATCGGCCGATGTCGTCGATCTCGGTGCGGTGCGAGCTGCAAAGCGCGATCGGCGCATGAGCGCCGTCTACAACGCTATTCGAGAGTCCATCCGGCACATCGACCTGCGTCRCGCGGCCACCGGTCGCGACTTCGAGGATTCGTCCTACGGCTGACCACCGAGACGTCAGCCCGCGTGCCACAGCACGGCACGACCCGCCCGTGACCAGCCCTCGAACAAGGCCCCGTACGCCTCCTCGATCCGGTTGCGCTTGACCTTGAAGGTCGGCGTGATGAAGCCGTTGTCGACGGTCCACGGCTCGCTCACCGTGACCAGGCAGTCGAGCTGCTCGTGCGGATCGAGCCGCTCGTTGACGTGGCGCAGGTGCGCCTCGAACGAGGTCTCCAGCTCCTGGCGCGACAGCGGGTTGCCCGCGCCCTGCGCGGCCGCCGGCGACAGCATCAGGATGCCCATCGGCTGGCCCAGGTTCGCACCGATCACGCAGCAGGCCTCGACCGCCGGGTGCATCACCAGCTGGTCCTCGATCGGCGCCGGCGACACGTACTTGCCCTTGCTCGTCTTGAACAGGTCCTTCACGCGGCCGGTGATGCGCAGGTTGCCTTGCGCGTCGATCTCGCCCTTGTCGCCGGTGTGCAGCCAGCCGTCGTCGGTCATCGCCTCGCGCGTCAGCCCGGGCGCCTTGTAATAGCCCATCATCAAGCCCGGGCTGCGCATCTGGATCTCGCCGTCGATTGCGGCGATGCGGCACTCGACGCCGTCGTAGGGCGGGCCGACCGTGCCGGGGCTCGCGCGCCCGGGGTGCGTCGCATGCGACACGCCGCAGTTCTCCGTCATGCCATAGGCATCGAGGATCGGCAGCCCCAGGCCCTCGTACCAGCGGCGCAGCTCCGGCGGCAGCGGCGCGGCGCCGCAGGCGGCGATGCGGCACTGGTCGAGACCGAGCGCGCGCAGGATCTTGCGCCGCACCAGCGCACCGACCAGCGGGATCCGCAACAGGCGCTGCAGCTTCGCCGGCGGCAGCTTCGCGTGCACGCCCTGCTGGAACTTGACCCACAGCCGCGGCACCGAGAAGAACACCGTCGGCCGCGCGCGCTGCAGGTCGCTCGCGAAGGTCTCCAGGCTCTCGGCGAAGAACAGGTGCATGCCGGTCACGAGCTGCCCGTGCTCGACCAGCGCCCGTTCGGCCACGTGGGCCAGCGGCAGGTAGCTCAGCATGCGGGTGTCGGGATCGATCGCGTCCAGCCGCTTCAGGCCCGCGCGGATCGACCATGCGAACGCGCCGAAGCTCTGCATCACGCCCTTGGGCATGCCGGTGGTGCCGGAGGTGTAGATGAGGGTCGCGAGCTCGGCCGCGTCGCGCACCGGCTCGCCGGTCAGCGGCGCGGTGCGCGCGACGAGCGCATCCCATTGCGGGTACCCGTTCGGCGGCGCGAGCGGCATGCCGATGCACGGCAGCTCGTCCGGGATGCCGGACTTCATCGCCTCCCAGCCGTCGAGCTTGCCGACGAACAGCAGCTGCGCCTCGCTGTGCAGCAGGATCTGCCGGATCGTCGCGGCCGACAGCGTCGGGTACAGCGGCACCGAGACGCCGCCGGCCATCCAGATCGCCCAATCGGCCATCAGCCAGTGCGCGCAGTTCTTCGACAGCAGCGCCACCTTCGCGCCGTCGCGCACGCCGCGCTCGCGCAGGTGGGCGGCCATGCGCCGCACCTCGGCCATCGCCTGCGACCAGGTGAACTCGCGCAACACGCCGCCACCCTGCGGCTGCGTGAAGCAGATGCGGTCGGGCGCGCTGCGCTCCCAGTGGTACAGGCGCTGCAGCGCGAGGTGTTCCGGCAGGATGGGATCGGCCACGTGCAACTCCGGCATCGGCGCGATGGCACCGGTCACCGACGATAGGAGCGGCGGGGCCTCGGCGCCTAGAGGGTGAGTACCGATCGACCGCGAAGCACCCTTGTCCATGGGGGGCGGGGATTAAACTGCGGCGCCCTGTCGGCAGCCGGCTTCCCCCACCCATGGCCTTGTCTTCCCCTGTCTCCGCTCGCGCTCCGCGCCTGCCGCCGGCGCTCGCATTCGCGTTGCTGTTCGGCATCGGCTGGGCGCTGTTCGGAGCGCTGCTGAACCCCGGCCAGCCGGGCGATCACTTCGAGCAGTTCACCTGGTCGCACAGCTTCGAGGGCGGCTACCACAAGCACCCACCGCTGCCGACCTGGATGCTGGCCGCCGCGATCCGCGTGTTCGGCTTCTCGCCGCTGTGGCCCTACGTGCTGGCCGCGCTGTGCGTCGCCGGCACTGCCGTGTTCACCTTCCTGGTCGCGCGCCGCCTGCTCGGCGAGCGGYTGGCCGGCGTGGCCATCGTGCTGTGGGGGCTGCACTTCGCGTTCAGCTGGAAGGGCCAGCTGTTCAACCACAACACGGTGATGATGCTGTGCCTGGCGGCTGCGGCCTGGGTCGCACTGCGCGCCGCCGATGCCCGCGCCGGCTGGGGTGGGTGGATCGCGCTCGGCGCGCTGGCGGGGCTCGCGCTGCTGTCCAAGTACCAGTCGGCGGTCGGGCTGGCGGGGCTGATCCTCGCGCTGGGCCTGGGCGGCATGCTGGCCACCGCCCGCGCGCGCATCGGGCTCGCGCTCGCGGTGCTGATCTCGCTCGCGATGTTCGCGCCGCACATCGCCTGGGTGTTCCACCACCAGTTCTCGACGCTGCGCTATGCGTCGACGACCGCGCTGCAGCTCGATGCCGCGGGCCGCGTGCAGAAGCTGCTGTCGTTCACTGCGGTGCACCTGCGGATGCTGGTGCCGGTGCTGGTCGCGATGCTCGCGCTGCTGGCCTGGCAGCGCGCCGCGCCGGCCGCTGCGGCGCATGAGGATGCCGTGCCTCCCCGCGTGCGCCGAGCCTGGCTGTTCGGGCTGCTCGGCTTCCCGCTCGCGGTGCTGGTCGTGATGTGCCTGGTGTTCGGCGTGCGCCTGCAGGATCACTGGGGCTTCCAGAGCGTGCAGTTCATCAGCCTGTGGTTCGCCTGGCTGCTGCGCAAACGCACCGGCGCGGCCACGCTGCGGCGCCTGTGCGTGCTGGCGCTCGTGATCCACGTCGCGTTGATGGCGGCCTACGCGCGCTCGGTGCTCGATCCGTCGACGCTCGCCGGACGCGGCCGCCCCGACCAGTTCTACCCGGCGCAACGCCTCGCCGACACGGTGCTGGCCGCCTGGCGGCAGACGACCGCGTGCCCGCTGCGCTTCGTGGTCGGCCCGACCTACGAGGGCGGCATGGTCTCGGTGTATTCGGGCGGCAACCCGCCGGTGCTGGAGTCGGGCGATCCGCTGAAGTCGCCGTGGGTCGACCTGGCGGCGCTGCGCGAGGCCGGCTCGGTGCAGCTGTTCCACAGCGCCGACGAGGCCCCGCCCGGCACGCCGCCGCTGCACAGGCTGCCGTTCATGCCCGGCGGCTCGACCACGTCGACCTACGACATCCTGTGGACCATCGTGCCGCCCCGCGACCCCGCCTGCGCTGCCCCGGTCAAGTGAACTGCCGCCGATAGTCGCGCGGCGCCACGCCGACGCGCCGCGCGCAGCGCAAGCTCGCGGCCATGGTCCTCTTCGACCATCGCGAGCGCCAGGTCCATGCCTGCCGTCACGCCCGCCGAGGTGCAGAGCGGGCCGTCCTTCACGTAGATCGCGTCGGGCTCGACGGTGGCGCCGGGGTTCTCGGCGGCGAGGCGTTCGACGGAATTCCAGTGCGTCGCGACGCGCCGCCCCTGCAGCAGCCCGGCCGCGGCGAGCACGAAGGGTGCATCACGAGCCGCTGGTGGGGGCGATGGTGCCGTCGCTGCTGGTGCTGATCGGGCCGTTCGCGGTCGGCTTCCTCGCGCTGCTCGCCTTCCTGACGATGGTGCTGGCGGTGCTGACGATGCGCACGCTGCGCATCGCGATCGACGGCCGGCTGCTCGCCGGCTGAAACGAGCAGATCGGAAAGAGCACACGCAAAAAGGCCCGGCACAGGGCCGGGCCAACGCTCTCTCGCTTCGGACCCCCACCGCCGTGGGGATCCCGCGGGTCACGGCGCCGAGGCGCCGAGCCCGCGTGATCGGGCCGCACACCGGGGGAGTCGGGCAAGCACGATCCCCCAACCGCGGCAAAACCTCTCCGTCCGGCGGCGGCCCGGGCCGATCACCACCAGGTCTCGCCTTGGACCCCGACGGACGTGCCGGCCTTCTTGTCGCCGAAGACGGCCTGCGTGGTGCCGCCCAGGTTCAGGCGTGCCGCCTCGTTCCACGCGGCGTGGGTGACGAACAGGCGCACGGTCGGACGCGACCCCGGGTCCTTGCCGGCCGAAGCGGCCAGCGTGCCGGTGATCTTGGTCATCGTCAGGTTGCCGGTGCTGCCGGCAGCGGCCGCGAGGCTCGAGCCGAGGTCCGGCTTGACCTGGTCGTGGCCCACTTCGAGCAACGCGCGGAACGGCCCGCCGAGGTAGGTGTCGGTGCGCGCACCGAGCGCGAACCACTTGTTGCCGGCGTCGCCGCCGGCGGCGTTGATCTGCTTGTTGATGCGGTACTCGGCGATCGCATCCCAGCCGGTGGTCTCACCGAACTTGCCGGTCTGCTGGATCACCACGCGGCTGTTCTTGGTCTCGCCCAGCTTGTCGAACTTGGCGCCGAAGATGGTCGCGCCGCCGAGCGTGCCGTTGATGGTCTGGTAGGCGCCGACCGCGAGGCCCTTCGGTTGCTTGGGAGCTTCCTGGCCGTTGGCACCGCTGGTCTTCGACTGCATCGAGCCGGTGACGTAGATCGACAGCTCGCCGTTCGGGATGTCCTTGATGCCGGTCAGGCGCACCGGGAAGGTGAAGCGGTTGTTCTTCACCGAGGTGTCGGTGGCGACACCGGGCACGCCGTAGTTCGGGTCCATCATGAACGCGACGCTGAGCTTGCCGATGCCCAGCTCCATGTCCTCGATGCCGGCACCGTTGCCGTCGTTGTTCTCGAGGAACTGGTCGTTGATGCCGAGCTGCAGGCGGTTGTAGAAGCGGCGGCCGGCCCAGATCTTGCCGTTGGCCAGCTGGCTGATGTGGTCGCCGTAGGTGTAGATCTGGCCGAAGCGCGTGGTCAGCGCGTCGGGCTGCGACTGGCCGGCATCCCAGGCCTTGTAGACGCTCGGCATCACGTGCACGTGCCAGTCGGAGCCCTCGAATTCGGCGAGCTTCGCGTTGATGTTCGGCTCGACGACGTAGTCGCATTCATTGCCGAGGCGCCACTTGGTGTCGGCGCCGGCCAGCTGGTAGCACACCTGGTTGCCGCCGCGCGTGTTCAGGCCGACGCCCGCACGCATGTAGCCCGAGAAGTCGATGACTGGTCCGGCGGCGGCCGAACCGACGGCGCCTGCAAGCGCCATCGCGAGGAACAGAGGTTTCTTGTTCATGGTTTCTCCTGGTCTCCTGTTGGGGTGGAAGGAAGGTCGTTCGCCGAAGTGGCGGCTTTTGGCCTTTGGAGTGGCAGGCCAAAACGGGGGCGCGACGCTGCAGCCGGCACCGGGCGGTCCGTGGAAAACGCGCGCGGCAACAGCGGTGCAATCGTTTTCATCACGGCGGTGAGGAGCGTGGGCAGCGGAACGTGCATGGGGGATCCCTAGTGGAGGGCGAGGGCGGCGCCGTTGTCGTTGAACAGCAGGGCGCGCGAGGCTTGCGGCACGAGGCCGATGTCCTGGCCGGCGCCGAGGCCTTCCTGGTCGGCGGGCACGCGCAGCGAGACGGTGTTGGCGGTGCCGCGCAGCGTGGCGTGCACGATGATCGAATCGCCGAGGTGTTCGAGCAGGTCGACGCGGGCGGCGAGGCCGTTCTCGACGCGGCCGATGCCCAGGTGTTCGGGGCGGATGCCGAGCACGAGTTGCGCCGACGCGCCCGAGGGCAGGCCACCCGGCAGGCTGAGCGTGCCGGCCTGTTCGACGCGCAGCTGCACCGCGCCGCCGCCGGCCGCCGCCGCGACGCAAGGAATGAAGTTCATGCGCGGCGAGCCGAGGAAGCCGGCGACGAACTGGTTGGCCGGCTGCTCGTACAGCGACATCGGCGTGCCGACCTGCTCGATGCGGCCGGCGTTGAAGACGGCGATGCGGTCGCCGAGCGTCATCGCCTCGACCTGGTCGTGGGTGACGTAGATCATCGTGTTGCCGATTTCCTTGTGCAGCTTCGACAGCTCGATGCGCATCTGCACGCGCAGCGAGGCGTCGAGGTTGGACAGCGGCTCGTCGAACAGGAAGACGCGCGGCTTGCGCACGATGGCGCGGCCGATCGCGACGCGCTGGCGCTGCCCGCCCGAGAGCGCCTTCGGCTTGCGTTCGAGCAGGTGCGTGATCTGCAGGATCTCGGCGGCGCGGCCGACGGCCTTCTTGACGTCGTCCTTCGACTGCCCGGCGAGCTTGAGCGCGAAGCCCATGTTCTCGGCGACGGTCATGTGCGGGTAGAGCGCGTAGCTCTGGAACACCATCGCGACGCCTCGGTCGGCGGGCGGCACCTCGTTGATCAGGTCGCCGCCGATGTGGATCTCGCCGCCGCCGATGTCCTCGAGGCCGGCGATCATGCGCAGCAGCGTGGACTTGCCGCAGCCGGACGGGCCGACGAAGACGGCGAATTCACCATCGGCGATGTCGAGGTCGATACCGCGGATCACCTCGACGTTGTTCTCGTAGCTCTTGCGCACGCCGCGCAGGGTCAGGGTGGACATGGTTGCTCAGGTCTCCGATGAGGTCTTGTTGTGCGCGTCGGCTGCGGCTGGGGGTGTGGCCGGGCGGCTCATGCCGGGGCGGTCGGCCCTGGCGGGCCGACTCCACGAAGAAGAGTGGCTTCGGCGGTGCATCGCCAAACTCCCTCCACTCACTTCGTTCGTTGTGGTCAAACAGTGGCGATGAGTCAGT
>NZ_JBFUGN010000200.1:0-8060 GCF_056402895.1 Rhizobacter sp. P3_B12
GCAGAAGGTCGTGATCGCCAAATGGCTGTTCCGCGACTCGCGCGTGCTGTTCTTCGACGAGCCCACGCGCGGCATCGACGTGGGCGCGAAGTACGCCATCTACCAGCTGCTCGACGAACTCGCCGCGCAGGGCATCGGCGTGGTGCTCATCAGTTCGGAGCTGCCCGAGATCCTCGGCATGACCGATCGCGTGGCGGTGTTCCATGCCGGGCACATCACCGGCACGCTCGACACGCGCCGGACCTCACAGGAAGAAATCATGCATTTCGCCTCGGGCCGCCCGGCACGCGCGGCCGCATGACCCGGCCAGGCACCCCATGACCGACAAGCAGAAAGACCTGTTCCAGAAATTCGCGGCGCTCGCGAGCCTGATCGCGCTCACGGCGGTGTTCTCGTTCGTGAGCGACTCGTTCTTCTCCGTCGGCAACGGCATGACGGTCGCGCTGCAGGTGACCTCGATCGCCTACCTCGGCATCGGCGCGACCTGCGTGATCATCACCGGCGGGATCGACCTGTCGGTGGGCGCCATCCTCGCGCTGGCGGGCGTCGTCGCCGCGCTGGCGGTGAAGGCGGGCCTGCCGGTGCCGCTGGGCATGCTGTGCGGGCTGGTGGTGGGGGCCTTGTGCGGACTCGTCAACGGCCTGTGCGTGACCTGGCTCAAGCTGCCGCCGTTCATCGCGACGCTGGGCATGATGATGGTCGCGCGCGGCGTCGCGCTGCAGATCACCGATGCCAAGGCCATCGGCGGACTCGGCGAGGGGTTCGCCGCACTCGGCAACGGCTCGCTGGGCCGCGTCGTCAAGATCGGCGCCGACGGTTTCCCGGACGTCGTGTTCCCGGGCATTCCCTACCCGGTGCTGCTGATGATCGCGCTGGCCGTCGCGGTGGCGGTGCTGCTCAACCGCACCACGCTCGGCCGCTTCATCTATGCCATCGGTTCGAACACCGAGGCGGCGCGCCTGTCGGGCGTGGACGTGCGCGGCGTCACCGTCTTCGCCTACGTGCTGTCGGGAACGCTCGCGGGGCTGACGGGCTGCGTGCTGATGTCGCGCCTGGTCACGGCCCAGCCGAGCGAAGGCCTGATGTACGAGCTCGACGCGATCGCCGCCGCGGTGATCGGCGGCACCTCGCTGTCGGGCGGCGTCGGGACGATATCGGGCACGGTCATCGGCGCCTTCGTGATCGGCATCCTGCGCAACGGCCTGAACATGGGCGGCGTGTCTGCCTTCACGCAGCAAATCATCATCGGTCTGGTCATCCTGCTCACCGTGTGGATCGACCAGATGCGTCATCGCAGATGACACCTCACCGGCAGGACCGCCCGGGAATCGGAGAGAGACAAGCTTGTTCATCAAGAGGACTGACATGAAGAAAATCCTGACCACCCTGTTCGCATCCACGTTCCTGTTCGCCGCCTCGGCGGCATCGGCCGCAGACAAGGAGATCGCCGTCATCGTGAAGACCGCGAACTCCGATTTCTGGCAGAACGTGAAGAAGGGATCGACCGCCGCCGCCGGCGAACTCAAGGGCTACACCGCCAGCTTCCAGGGCGCTGCGTCGGACACCGATCTCGCCGGCCAGGTCGCGCTGGTCGAGAACGCCGTGAACCGCAAGGTGGCGGCCATCGTGCTCGCGCCGTCCGATCCCGATGCGCTGATTCCCGCGATGAAGAAGGCCTGGGAGGCCAAGATCCCGGTGATCCTGATCGACTCCGCGGCCAGCGACGCGGGCAAGGACTACTACCAGTCCTTCCTCGCCACCGACAACAAGAAGGCGGGCGAGCTGTGCGCGCAGGCCCTGATCGACAAGGTCGGCACGACGGGCAAGATCGCGATCATGTCGTACACGGCAGGCTCGGGCTCCGAGATCGGCCGCGTCGGAGGTTTCCGCAAGTACCTCGAGACCCACTCGAAGCTGCAGGTGGTGGGCCCGTTCTATTCGAACTCGCAGATGGGAACGGCGTTGAACCAGACCACCGACGTGCTCGCGGCGAACGCCGACCTGAAGGGCATCTTCGGCGCCAACGAGCCGACCGCGATCGGCATGGGCCGCGCGCTCGTGCAGTCGGGCAAGGCGGGCAAGGTGGTGGCCATCGGCTTCGACGGCAACGGCGACCTGCAGGGCTTCATCAAGGACGGCACGCTCGAAGCCATCGCCGTGCAGAGCGCCTACCAGATGGGCCACCTGGGCGTGAAGACCGCGGTCGAAGCGAGCCAGGGCAAGACCGTGCCGAAGTTCCGCGACACCGGCGTGGTGATGGTGACCAAGAAGAACATCGAGTCCACCGAAGCGAAGAACGTCCTGTACTGAGCGACTCGAAGGGAGCGTCATGCTGACCGTGATCTGCGACACCCCGGGCACCTTGCGTGTCGTGGACAGGGAGATGCCCCTGCGCGGCGAAGGCGAGGTGCTGCTGCGGGTGCGGCGGGTGGGGGTGTGCGGGACCGACCTGCACATCTTCACCGGCCACCAACCCTATCTCGAATACCCGCGCGTGATGGGCCACGAGTTCTCCGGCACCGTCGCCGAAGCGCCCGCCGGCAGCGCGCTGGCGGTCGACGACCCGGTGTTCGTGATGCCCTACCTGTCGTGCGGCAGCTGCATCGCGTGCCGCCAGGGCAAGACCAACTGCTGCGTGGCCATCCAGGTGCTGGGCGTGCACCGCGACGGCGCCTTCACCGAGTACATCAGCGTTCCGCAAGCCTTCGTCCACAAGGCGGAAGGCGTCACGCTCGACCAGGCGGCGATGCTCGAATTCCTGGCCATCGGCGCACACGCCGTGCGGCGCGGCGATGTGCAGCCCGGCCAGCGCGTGCTGGTGGTCGGCACCGGGCCCATCGGCATGGCGGCAGTGACCTTCGCCGTCCTGCGCGGCGCCACCGTCGCCGCACTCGACACGCGCCGCGATCGCGTCGACTTCTGCTGCCAGCACCTGGGAGCGCATGCCGGCGTGGTGATCGGCCCGAGCGACGAAGCGGAGCTGTCGCGGCTGACCGGCGGCGACTTCTTCGACGTCGTGTTCGATGCCACCGGCAATGCCCGCGCGATGGAGCGCGGCTTTCGCTTCATCGCCCACGGCGGCAAGTACGTGCTGGTCTCGGTCGTGCGCGACAACATCGCCTTCGCCGATCCCGAGTTCCACAAGCGCGAGGCGACGCTGCTGGGCAGCCGCAACGCCACGATGGAGGATTTCGAGACCGTGCTCGCCGCCATGCGTGCCGGCAAGATCCCGCACGAGGCGCTGAACACGCATCGGCTCGCCCTCGCGAACCTGCCCGCCGACTTCGTGCAGCTGCTCGACCCGTCGCGAGGCGTGGTCAAGGCCATCGTCGAGTGTTGAGGGATCGCACCATGGCGCTGCCCATTCTCCAGTTCGGCACCGGCCGCTTCCTGCAGGCGCACGTGGACCTGTTCGTGTCGCAGGCGCTCGCGCGGGGCGAGGCCCTCGGCGGCATCGCCGCCGTGCAGACCACGGGCAGCGCGCAGAGCACGGCACGAACGGCGGCGCTGGCCGGCGGCGCGGGCTACCCCGTCGAGGTTCGCGGCCTGCTCGACGGGCGCCGCCTGTGCGAGACCGTGCACGTCGACTCGGTGCGGCAGGCCTGGCATGCGGACACCCATTGGCCGCAGATCGTGGAGGCCGTCGCGACGGACGTCCGCGTCATCGTGTCGAACACCGGCGAACGCGGCTACGCGCTCGACTCCGCCGATGGGCCGTCGCTGTTGTCCGACACCGGCACGGCCGCGCCGCGCAGCTTCCCTGCGAAGCTGGCCGTGCTGCTGTATCGCCGCTGGCGGCATCAGCCGGGCGGTGGCCCGTCGCTGTTCCCCTGCGAGCTCGTGCCGAGGAACGGCGATGCGCTGCGCGCGGTCGTCTGCGAACTCGCGAAATCGTGGCAGGCGCCGGCGTCCTTCATCGACTACCTGCACGACGAATGCGTGTGGGTCAACTCGCTGGTCGATCGCATCGTGTCGGAGCCACTGATTCCGCTCGGCGCGGTCGCCGAGCCGTATGCCCTGTGGGCGATCGAGCGGCAGCGTGGAATGGTGCTGCCGTGCACGCATCCGGCCATCGTCCTGACCGACGAACTGGGGCGCTTCGAGCGATTGAAGCTGATGCTCCTGAACCTCGGCCACACGTTTCTCGCCGAACGCTGGCTGGCCGGCGGTCGGCCGCACGATGAAACCGTCCTGCAGGCGCTGGGCGATGCGCCGTTGCGCGCCGAGCTGGAAGCGGTCTGGCGCGACGAGGTGATGCCGGTGTTCGACGCCCTCGGCGAAGGCCGCGAGGCGCGCGACTACCTCGTCGTTCTTCGCGATCGCCTGCTCAATCCTTTCCTGGCCCATCGCCTGGCCGACATCGCGCAGAACCACGCGTCGAAGAAGCAGGCGCGCATCGGCCTGCTGCTGTCCCAGGCGGACAAGCTGGGACTGCCGCCGACGCAAGCGCGGCTGAGGGCCGCCATGGCCACCGATGAGGAGCTGCATTCATGAAGCAACCTGGTGAGGGCAGGGGCCGGATGCTCGTGACCGGCGCGGCCGGCAAGGTAGGGCAGGCCTTTCTCGCGCGCGCGCTGCACGATCCGGCGTTCGAGCGCTTCGTGTTTCGCGCCTTCACGCATCGACGGCCACTCGAGGCGCACGATCGCCTCGAATGCGTGCAAGGCTCGATCCAGAACCGCGTCGACGTCGACCGCGCGCTGGACGGCGTGACCCATGTGCTTCACCTGGCCACCAGCAAGGAAACGCCCGACGACGTGATGGACGTTGCCGTGAAGGGCATGTTCTGGATGCTCGAGGCCTGCCGCAGCAGCGCCAGCTTCGAACAATTCCTGCTGGTCGGCGGCGATGCCGGCGTGGGCCACTTCGTCTATCCGCACCCGGTGCCCGTCGTCGAGACGCAGCCCCACAGCGCCTACCCCGGCTGCTATGCCTTGTCGAAGGTGCTCGAAGAAGTGATGCTGCAGCAGTACTTCGTCCAGTACGGCCTCAACGGCTGCTGCCTGCGCGCGCCCTGGATCATGGAGAAGGACGACTTCAGGTTCCAGCTGTCGTTCGGCGCCGATGTGTTCGGTGGGCCGCGCTGGTGCGACCTGGTCGGCGCCGAAGCGGCCGCCGCCCACGTCGCCAGCGGGGCGGTGCCGGTGATGCTCGACGCGGCGGGCGTGCCGGTGCAGCGCAATTTCGTGCATGTGGACGACCTCGTCGACGCCATCTGCACCGCGGTCGATCACCCCCGGGCGCGCCAGCAACTGATGAACATCGCGATGGACGAGCCGGTCGACTACGGCGCGCTGGGCGACTACCTTGCGCGCACGCGGGGCGTGCCGCTCGTGCCCGTCAAGACGCCGTACCACTCGACCTGGCTCGACAACACCAAGGCCCGGTTTCTTCTCGGCTGGCGACCGAAGTACGACATGGCCAGGCTGGTCGAGGCAGCGTGGTCGTATCGCCGCGGCCCCGACGACCCGCGCCAGGTCTGGTACCCGGGCTGAGGGCCGCGTCATCGCTCGAACCCGGGTGGCATCCCGCCATGCCGGCCTGTCCTGTTCCATCGGAAGGAGACATCATGCAGATGAACAAGAGAACCCTGGTCGCCACCCTGCTCGCCGCGGCGGGCTTGTCGCTGGTTCCCGGCCTGGGTGCTGCCGCGGGCAAGCGGCTGGTGATCGGTTTCGCGCAGACCGGCGCGGAGAGCGAATGGCGCACGGCGAACACCGAATCGGTGAAGTCCGCGGCGAAGGCGGCCGACGTCGAACTGAAGTTCTCCGACGGCCAGCAGAAGCAGGAGAACCAGATCAAGGCGATCCGGGCCTTCATCGCCCAGAAAGTCGACGTGATCATCCTCGCGCCGCTCGTCACGACCGGCTGGGACACGGTGCTGAAGGAAGCGAAGGCGGCGAAGATTCCGGTCATCCTCGAGAGCCGCAACGTCGAGGTCAAGGACCCGACGACCTGGGCCTCGTTCGTCGGCTCGGACTTCGTCGAGGAAGGGCGGCGCGCCGCCCGCTGGCTGCTGGACCACACCAAGGACACGCAGGGCGACGTCAACATCGTCGAGCTGCAGGGCACCGTCGGCTCCGACCCCGCGAACGACCGCAAGAAGGGCTTCGAGGAGGTGATCAAGACGAACCCGCGCTACAAGGTCATCCGATCGCAGACCGGGGACTTCACGCGCTCGAAGGGCAAGGAGGTGATGGAGGCCTTCCTGAAGGCGGAAGGCAAGAAGATCAACGTCCTCTACGCACACAACGACGACATGGCGATCGGCGCCATCCAGGCCATCGAGGAGACGGGGCTGAAGCCGGGCAAGGACATCCTGGTCATCGGGGTCGACGCGGTGAAGGGCGCCTTCGAAGCCATGATGGCCGGCAAGATGAACGTGTCGGTCGAATGCAGCCCGCTGCTCGGGCCGCAGCTGATGGAGGCCGCAAAAAAGGCGGCGGCAGGTGAAACACTGCCGCGCTGGATCAAGACCAACGAGGGTGTGTTCCCGCAGGAGGTCGCGGCCAAGGAGTTCCCGAACCGCAAGTACTGAGCGCGTCAGCGCAAGCCGGCGGTGCAGCCATCGGCACCCCGGCGCACTGTCACTGCATCAGCGCCGCGATCTCGGCGGCGCTCAGCGCGCCCGCCTGCACGCGGAAGTCCTGGATCCGGCCGTCGAACGACGGATGCCCCCAGTTGCGTCCCAGGAAGGCCACCTGATCGCCGACCTGGCGCGGCGACAACAGGATGGCATCCGAGCTCGCCACCTCGGTGCCGTCGACGTAGAGCCGCCCGGTGCTGCCCTGCAGCGTGACCGCCACGTGGACCCAGCGCCGGATGGGCAGGAAGCCCGGCGCTTCGACGGCCTGCTCGTCGTTGTGCCCCGCGCCGCAGATCCCGAAACGCAGCCCCTGGCCGGCCTTGGGCGCGAGCCGCATGTACGAGAAACCGTCGTGCCCGGCGAAGAACAGGCAGCTGTCCCAGCGCAGCGAATTCGCATAGGCCCACAGCGATATCGTGAAATCGTCCAGGCCGCTGAAGATCCCCGGCGGCAGTTGCAAGCCGGCCGCCTTGCCGTCGAACGCCACCGCCTTGTCATTGCGGCGTCCCTCGCCCCAGGTCGCCCCGTCCAGCAACGTGCCCTCGACCTGGGTTCCGATGCCGGCCGGGGTCAGCAGCGTACCGGCGGTGCCCGTGCCATTCATGCCGTTCAGGGGCATCGACAAGCGCGTCTCGCCGGACACCGCGGCCCGGACCGAACCCGAGCTGGCGCTGGCGCCGTCGCTGCCCAGGGCGGTGACCTGGTAGAACCAGATGCTCCTGGGCGCGGCGTCGGTGTGGGTGAGCAGTTCGGTGGCCGCGACCGTGGCCAGATCCGTGAAGGGGCCATCGGCTTGGGCGCTTCGCCTGACCACATACGAGGTCGCGCCGACACTGCCCCACCACGACAGCACGGCGCGACCATCGCGCACCGGGGCGGTCAGGCCGGACGGCGGCTTCATCGGCCCGGCATAGGCCGGGCGGCGGTGGATGAGGGTCGGGAACACCACGTCGTCGCCACCGCTGGACCCGTAGTTCGGCTCGCACAGCGGCACCATGCGCGCGACGTTGGGCGCTGCCAGGCCCATTCGATTCACGTAGTGGTTGTAGATGGGCTCCCAGGCGTTCCGTTTGTGCTGGAACGACTGGTTCACTTGCGTCCACAGCGACGTGTGGGGTTCCGGCGGGTTCTGCTCGCGTGCGTACGGCATCGGGTACGTGTTGCCGCTCTCGTCCAGCAGATTGGAGCGGGCCACGTATTCGGCTCCCGCGAGGAAGCGGTTGTCGTACAGCCCGTAGAGGTCGTCGCCCTGGCTCCAGGCCATCTCCAGCAGGTCGCCACCCAGCGACATGCCCAGCGTCGAGTGGCCCTGGTCGCGGCCGCTCTCTTGCCACTGCCCGAAGTGACCCGGGTGCATGAAGTAGACGGCGTGCACGATGGAGCCATTGCCGAACATCGTCAGCTTGCCGCGGTTGTTCGCCGCGTAGTAATCGCAGGCCTGCCGGTACAGGTCGGGCCTGTCGCAGAACACCCC
>NZ_JBFUGN010000201.1:0-8008 GCF_056402895.1 Rhizobacter sp. P3_B12
GTCATCGATCCGGGTGCGGTGGACAGCGCCAGCACGCGTTCCCTGACCCTGCCGTTCGACGACCGCACCGGACAGATGCTGCTGACGGTGCAGCGCGAATTCGTGCGGCCCGCCGACGGCGTGACCCTGACCTTGCGCAGCGAGCCGGTGCTCATCACTGTCTTCGAAGGTCCGTGATGAACGCGCCGCGCCTCGAGCTGCCTGCGGCCTGCCTGCTCGGACCCGAGTGGGATCGGCTGCACCTGCTGGGCTACTTCGCGTCGCTGAGCCGGCAGGGCCAGGCACTCGGCGAAGAACAGGTGGCGCAGCTGCGCGAGCTGCAGGCCCAGGTCGACGTGTTGCGCGGTCCGGGCGGCACCTGGCAGCGCGCCCTCGGCACCCTGCCCGACCGGCTGGCGCTCGACGTGCTGGCCTGCGTGGCCGGTCCCGAACTCGAACCCCGCTTCGGCTGGGTGGTGCAGCAGCTGCAAGGCGGCTCGCCCTATCCGTCACGCGCATTGATCCAGGAACTGCTGGCGCTCGACCCCACGCAGGCCCATGCACTGCGCGCCGCGCTCGAACGCGACAGCCCGCTGGCCCGTTCGGGCTGGCTGCGCGGCGTGCACGACGATCCCTACAAGCCGCTGCAGCCCGACGCGCGGCTGATGGCTCGGCTCGGCGACCATGCCCACAAGCCGCCGCCCCCGCCGGGCGCCGAGCTGGTTCCGCTGGTGGCCGGCTGGCAGGACCTGGTGCTGCCGCCGGACCGCCTGCAGCTGCTCAACGAGTACCTGCTGTGGATCCGCGAACGCGACACCGTCGTCGGCCGCTGGGGCGGGCAACGCGTGGGCGGTCCGGTGGCCCTTTTCGCAGGTCCCTCGGGCACGGGCAAGACGCTCGCGGCCAGCGTGATCGCCGGCGCCCTCGGCTGGCCGCTGTTCCGCATCGACCTCGGCCGCCTCGTCAGCAAGTACGTCGGTGAAACCGAAGAGAACCTCAACCGCCTGTTCGAAGCGGCGCACGAACGACCGATGGTGCTGCAGTTCGACGAGGCCGACGCCCTGTTCGCCAAGCGTGGCGAAGTGAAGGAGGCGCGCGACCGCTACGCCAACATGGAGGTCAGCCACCTGCTGACGCGCATCGAGTCGCACGACGGCCCCTGCATCCTGACCACCAACCTGCGCCGCCAGCTCGACGCGGCCTTCCTGCGTCGCATCCACATCGTGGTCGAGTTCCCGCGGCCCGATGCCGCGGGACGCACCCTGCTGTGGCAACGCCTGCTGCCGCCGCGGGCGCCGCGCGCCGGCGACCTCGACGCCGAACTGCTGGCCGCTGCGGTGCCGCTCACCGGTGGACAGATCCGCAACGCCGCGCTGCACGCCGCCTACCTCGCGGCCGGTGAAGGCGGCGTGGCCATCGAACGCCGCCATGTGGCCGTCGGCGCCTGGCGCGAGCTGTCCAAGGACGGACGCGAGAACTCGCGCACCGACATCGGCGCCCTCGCCGCCCACCTTCCGCCGGAGATGTTCCGTGACTGAGATCGATCGCCTGTCCTTGTCCCTGCCCGCCGGCTTCGATCAGCGCGCCACACGCCTGGCGCGACTGACCGCGCAGGCCCTGGCGCGGCACGAGCTGCCGGCCCGCGGCGTGCTGCCCGCGGTCAGCGTGGCGCCGTTGCAGCTGGACGCACGCCGTTCTGATCATGCCCTGGCCGACGTGCTGGCCCGCCACATCGCGGCCGGCATCGGCGCGGCCGCAGGAGGCCTGTGATGCTGAACGAAACCCGCGGTTTCCTGCTCGAGTACGCGCTGTCGCTGCCGCCGTTGATGCTGGCCTTCGAGTTCAACCCGCAGCAGATCACGCGCAACCGCAGCGTGACCATCACGCTGGGTTCGACGCCGGCCACGCGCGGCGGCTATGACTTCGCGTTGCCCACCGAGACAGCGCGCGTGGCGCAAGGCGTGGCCATCGAACCCGAAAGTTTCGATGTCGAGATCCTGCTCGACGTGACCGACCGCATGAACGACGGCGACCCGATCGCGCGCACCTTCGGCATCGAACCCGAACTCGACACGGTGCGCAGCATGTGCGAGCCCAAGGCGCAGGGACCCGGCGGACTGCAGATGCTGTCCAGCCTCGGCCTGGGCGGCGCGCGCGCCTTCCAGAAGAGCGAGACCGCGTCGGTGCTGCTCTTCGTCTGGGGCACCCACGTGCTGCCGGTGTTCCTGAAGGCGGTCGACGTGACCGAGTCGCAGCACCTGCCCAGCCTGGTGCCGTACCGCGCCACGGTGAAGCTCACGCTGCAGGTGATCGAAGGCCGCAATCCCTTCTACATGGCCGAGAAGGTGCGACAGGTCGCCTCGGCCGCGCTCAACACCGGCCGCACCGCCGCGGCCGCCATCGGGGGGCTGCTCTGATGTTCCTCAAGAACTCGCGTTACCTCGCCAGCCAGCGCTTCGCGCCGGACGCCGACGGCATCCTGCCCTTCAAGGGCGTGCGGCCACGTCCCATCGGCACCGCCACCGGCGTGGTCGAGCACGGCCTGCAGGCGGGCGAACGCATGGAATCGCTGGCCACGCATTTCTACAACGACGCGCGCTTGTGGTGGCGCATCGTCGACGCGAACGCCGACGTCCTCTGTGCCGCCGAAGTCGAACAGCTCGGCCTCGATCCGCTGCCCGGCGAGCCACGCGAGCTCGCCTCGCAGGATCCCGCCGAGACCGAATACGGCGAAGTCCTGCTGGTGCCCAAGGCGAAGGAGTGACACGTGCTGCTCGACTTCCTGTCCGGCAAGGAACGCGCTCCCGCCGAGTGCRTGATCGAGATCGACTCGCGGCCCATCGTCGAGCTGTATCCCTTCCTGATCGAGGCGACGGTGGAAACCAGCCGCACCGAACCCGCCACCGCCTCGCTGGTGTTCGAGACGCGCCGCGACGAACACGGCGAATGGACGGTGCAGGACGCCTACGGCCTGGACCCGCGCGAGCCCATCCTGGCCGACTGGAAACCGATCACCATCCGCGCTGCGTTCGGCGTGCGCGAGGAAGAAGTGCTGCGCGGTTTCATCCGCCAGATCCGCACCGAGTACCCTGAGGACGCTGGTGCCGCACGCGTCACGGTGGAATGCCAGGACGAGTCGATGCAGCTCGACCGCGAGCACGTGCGCAAGGCCTGGGGCACCGAGCAACTGCCCTCGAGCGACCGGCTCATCCTCACCGAGCTGCTGGCGCCGTATGCGCCGCTGGCTTCGGACCCGGAAAGCGCCGCCGGACAGGACGGCCTGGTCGGCCTCAACCAGGACGGCACCGACATCCAGTTCCTCAAGGCCCGTGCCGAAGCCAACGGCCACGAGCTGCTGTTCCGCCGCGGCCTCGTCTACTTCGGCCCGATGCGACTGACCGGGACGCCCCAGCCGACGCTGATGGTCTACGCCGGTGCCGACACCAACTGCCTGTCGCTGAACATCACCAGCGACTCGCACCAGCCCGACGCCGTGCAGTTCCAGGCGCCGGCCGCCACCGGCACGACCGGCCGCACGGAAACCGTCCAGCCCGACCTGCCGCCGCTCGGCAAGGCCCGCGCCACCAGCAGCGAACGCGGCCTGCGCCCTTTCACCTGGACGCTGAGCGCCGAGGCCGGTGCCGACGAAGCCCGCCTGCGCCTGCTGGCGCAGCGCAAGGCCAACGACTTCGACATCCACAAGGTGCAAGGCGAAGGCGAACTCGACGGCACGCTGTATGGCCACGTGTTGCTCGCCGGCCAGCTGGTGGGCGTCGACGGACTGGGCAGCCGCCTGTCCGGCCAGTACTACGTCGACACCGTCGGCCACACATTCAACGCCCAGGGCTATCGCCAGCGCTTCAAGCTGCTGCGCAACGCCTACGGCGACAACCTCGAAGGCGCGTCGTCCCTGATCGGCGCCGCGCTTTCGGCCGTGTTCTGAAGGAGCGCATGCCATGGGCGACATGAACCGCGAACTGGCGCAGGTGCTGCGCGAGCGGCGTGCCGTCGGCAAGTTTCGCGGCATCGTGGTCGACAACGCCGACCCCGACAAGCGCGGCCGCGTGAAGGTGCGCGTGCCGGCCCTGCTGGGCGAGAACGACACCGACTGGGCGCTGCCCTGCTTTCCCTGCGGCGGCCTGGCCGACCAGGGCTGGTATGCGGTGCCGCAGGTCGACGCGCAGGTGTGGGTCGAGTTCGAAGGCGGCGACCTCAACTACCCGATCTGGACCGGCACCTTCTGGCAACAGGGCAGCGACGTGCCCGCCGAAGTGCAGGACCCGCCCACCACCACGCTGGTCAAGACGCCCAAGGGCCACAAGCTGCTGCTCGAGGACAAGGACGACAACGAGGCCATCGAGCTGGTCCACCTCGGCGGCGCCACCATCACCATCGACAAGAACGGCAGCGTCGCGCTCACCGACCAGGGCGGCGCCAAGGTCACGCTCGATGCCGACGCCGGCAAGATCCTGATCGAGGACGCCAACGGCAACTCGATCGCCATGAGTTCCAGCGGCACCAGCGTGAAGGACGGCAACGGCAACGAGATCGAGATGGCCGCCTCGGGCGTCAAGGTCAAGGGCCAGCAGATCGTCGTCGAGGGATCACAGGTGATGCTCGGCGGCCAGGGCGGCGAGCCGGTGATCAAGGGCCAGAGTTTCCTGACCCTGTTCGCGACCCACGTGCACACCTGCACCGCACCGGGCAGCCCCACCTCGCCGGCCATCCCCCAGGGCGAGATGTCCAGCCTCTCCACCAAGGTGATGGTGTCCTAGCATGCCCCGCTTCGGTCACCTGCCCTCGCGCCGACTGGCGGACCCGCCCTACCTGGCGTTTCCGCTGCGCATCGAGCATGCGCGTGGCGACGGCTCGGCGCCGCGCCCGCGCCTGGCCACGCGTGCCGAGCATGTGCGCGGGCAGATCGAGCAGGTGCTGTTCACCGTGGCCGGCGAGCGGGTCTACCGCCCCGAGTTCGGCGCCGGCGCGAAAGCCCTGCTGTTCGAACCGAATGCCACGCCGCTGTGGCAGATCACGCAGCGGCGGCTCGCCGCCTCGCTGGCCGAGGCACTGGCCGGTGAGGTCGATCCGAAGTCGCTCGAGGTCGAGGTGCGTGGCGACGATGCGCAGCTGCATATCCGCGTGGCCTACACGCTGGCGGCCATCGGCGAGCGCGAAGACCACCTGTTCCACGTCGGAGGCATCTGATGGCCGACACCCCGCTTCCCGTGTTGAGCTACAGCACCGACGGCTGCCCCGACTGCGGCCGCCGCGAGGTGCCGCCGCCCCGCGTGCTGCCGGCCATCGGCGACGACTTCGACTGGGACGTGCGCGACCACGACGGCCTGCGCCTGTTCATGCTCGAGGAGCTCGCGGCACGTTTCCCGAACCGCACGCGCTGGACGCCGGCCGACGTCGAAGTGGTGCTGGCGGAGATCCTCGCCTCGCAGCTCGACAAGCTGTCGGACATGCTCGACCGCATCGCGGCCGAGCAGACGCTGTCGACCGCGCGCCGGCCCGAGAGCGTGCGCCGCCTGCTCTCGCTGATCGGACACGACGCACTCGGCCTGGCCTGGAGCCGCCGGGAAGCGCCGTTCGAGCTCGATGCGCATGTGCTCTCCGGCGTCCCCGACCCGCTGCCCGACAACGCCCGCAGCCGGCTCGAACAGTACTGGCTCGACCACCCCGACAAGATGGACGAGGCGCGTGCCACCGGCCCGCGACAGATCCGCACGCAACGCCGCATGGTCACGCTGGCCGACTACGCCTTGCGTCTCGAAGGACCGCCCAACCATCCGCTGGTGCAGCGCGCCTATGCCTGGGCCGAATGGGACGGCGCCTGGCAGGTGGTGCGCGTGGCGGTCATCGCGACCGACCGCCGCGGACTCGACACCTTCGCCACCTACCCCGACGACCTGTGGGCGGCGATCGACATCTTCCACGACGAGCGCCAGGTGCCGTTGCCCGCGCGCGCATCCAGACCCAGTGTGCGCGCCGTGCTGCAACCCTTTCTCGACACCTACCGCATGGTTGGCCAACCGGTCGAGCTGGTCGCCGCGGTGGAAGTCGGCGTGGTGCTGTTCCTGTCGATCCAGGTGGGGCGCCACCACTTCCAGTCGGAAGTGCGGCACGCCGTCGAACAGGCGCTGGGCACCGGCCCGAACGGTTTCTTCCGGCCCGGACGGCTGCGCTTCGGCGAGGACCTGCGTGCCTCCGACATCATCCAGGCGCTGGTGGCGCTGGACGGCGTCGACAACGTCTGCCTCAACCGCTTCAAGCGGCTGGGCAACCGCTTTCCCGACCAGTCGACCTCCGGCCACATCCCGCTCGACGGCCTGGAAGTCGCGGTGTGCGACAACGATTCGGCCGACCTGGCGCGAGGCTACTACCGCCTCAAGCTGCACGGCGGCCGGCGTGGCTGAGGAATCGTCATGGCAACCCCCGGCACCAAACCCGACCTGACCCGCTTCAACCGCGCGGGGCTCGCGCGGGTGCAGTACGTCGACGCCAACGCGGCGGTGCTGCTCGAACGCCTGCGTGCCGGCCTCGCGGAACGTTTCGCACACTGGCCCGCCGTGCAGGCCGACACCTCGCGCGACCATGAGGCGATCGTCTTGAACGAACGCCTGCTGACCCAGTACCACGCGCCGCGCGACGACATGTTGTGGCAGCTGACGCGCAGCTTCTCGCGCGCCACCCACGTGCTGACCGCCACGCTGGACGCCTATGCGAACGAAGGCTGGATCGGCACGGCCACGCAATGGGAGAGCCTGCGTCGCCTGGTCGCGATGCTCGACTACGCGCCGCATCCCTCCGCTTCGGCCTACACGCCGATCGGCCTGTTCTACAAACCCGGCGTGGCCGGCCGCATCGCGCCCGGTTTGCAACTGCGCCACGCGCCGCCCGACGGCTCGCCGCCGCTGGTTTTCGAGACGCTGGAAGAACAAGACGGTGACGCCGCGCTGAACGAACTGCGACTGGCCGGCCACGACCGCAACCCGGCCACCTTCACCGGCACCCGCCTGCGGCTCGAAGGCAAGCTCGAGAAGCTGAAGGTCGGCGATCCCATCGTGCTGGAGGACGAGCGCACGGGCCGCGCCTCGACCCACCTGGTGCATTCGGTCGACCCTGGCGAGACGCAGACCGAAGTCGTGTTCTCGCCGCCGGTGCGGCACGCCGAACCCCACACGCTCGGCTGGTTGCGCGTTCACGGCGTGCCCAAGGACAAGCTGGCCGTGAAGGCGCCCATCACGCACGGCGCGCAAGTGGAGCGCGCCCTGCAGCTGGCCACGCCGGCCGACGGCCTGGCGCCGGGCGACATCGTGCTGGTCGGTCGCACCGGCGCCAAGCCGCTGTACCGGCGGGTGCAGCGGGTCGACACGGCGGCGCGGCAACTCGTGTTCCATCGGCCGCTGGGCAACGTGGACCTCGACCGCGCGAGCATCGCGCGCCCGGTGYCGGTGCCGATCTCGCGCCGCGAGACGGCGCGCGAGACGGCCGAAGGCACGGGGCTGCGTTTCCTGCGGCTGGTCGGTGACTGGAGCCGGCTGCTCGGCCTGTGGCTGGCCGACATCCGCCTCCACGACGGACGCGAATACCTGCCGGTCTACGAGTGCGTGCGCGCCGAGTACACGCCGGTGGTCGACGGCAACGACGAGCGCGAGGGCTACACCGTCATCGGGCTGGCCTGGGACCCGGAAGAAGACGGCGTGTCCGTCGACGGCTTCGAACCCGATTTCTCGATCGGCAACCCGCAGTCGCTGCTGGCCCCGCCGCCCGGCGACGGGCCGTGGCGGCCCGACACCTTCCTGCAGCAGAGCGAACACGGCACGCTGAGCGAACCGCTGGTCGTCGCGGCACCGAAGCACACCCGCGCCGGCGACTGGGCCGTGCTGGTGCGCGGCACGCGGCTGGCCTGCGCGAAAGTGCGCAGCGTCACCATCGACAGCGATGCGAACGAGGCCCGCATCGCCAGCATCGACGGCTGGCACAACCAGCCCGAGGGCAGCGCCCAGCCCTTCTTCGTCACCAC
>NZ_JBFUGN010000202.1:0-7964 GCF_056402895.1 Rhizobacter sp. P3_B12
GCCTCCAGCAGCGCGAGCGGCGACGCGCCGCCGAAGCGGCGCGCCAGCCGCGCGAGCCAGCCCGGCGACTGCGCCTCGAGCCGCTGCGCGAAGCGCTCGCCGCACAAGGTGAGCGACACCGCCTCGCCGGCATCGCTGCGCTCCAGCAGATCGCGCACCGGGCCGGCGTCGAGCGCGCGCCAGGCCTCGGCCCACTCGCCCCAGTTCTCGCCCAGCAGCGGGGCGCGCAGCCGGTGGTCGATGACCAGCGCAGCGGTCGAGCCCGCCGGCTGCCGGCGTCCGCAGCCGCTGAGCCAGAACGAGTTGACCGGCATCATGCTCATCTCGGCGCGGTGGTCGTTCTCCGGCTGCTGGTACAGCATCATCTGCACCTCGTTCTGCAGCCGGCGGATCGCCTTCGCCTGCGGGTGGTCGGGCATCCACAGGTCGAGGTTGCGGCCGATCACGCGGTCGAGCGATGCGGTCGGCAGGCCTGCCAGCGAGTCGTGCGACGCGTACCAGCGCAGCGGCGAACCCCAGGCCAGCTGCCAGCCCTCGCTTTCGAACAGCGGGCGCACCGCCTCGAACAGGGCATGCGATTCCTTGGCGCTCAGCCGCAGCTGTTCCGGGTAGCCGACGCTGACGTGCTCGGCGCCCACATGCCAGTGCACCGGCGTCAGCAGGCCCCAGGGGGCGTCGCCGACCGGCACGCCGTCGGCCGCGGCCGCGTGGGCGGCCCACGGCAGGCAGCCGTCGGCGCCGTGCCAGCCCAGCGCCTGGGCGTGCGCCTGTTCGGCCGGCGTGCTCAGCGAGTACTCGTCGCTGCCGAGCTTGTCGGCAGGTGCCATGCGGGGCAGCAGGCGCTGCAGGTGGGGGAGGGCCAGGCCGCGCTGGGCCGGCAGGCCAGCTTCCGAGAGCGTGCTGGCGTAGGGGATCAACAAGTGCATCGGGCGATTATCGGCGGCGCACGCGTCACCGCTCCGTCATGGCCTTGCCACCGCCGCGTCATGGCCGGCTGCGAAGCTGAGCGTCCATGCAACGAGACGCTTTTCTCCGTGCCTGGACCGTCCCGCAGGAACCTCCTCCCGGGCCGGAGGACGAGCCGACCGCGCACCGGCTGCGCTACCGCAGCGTGTGGATCTCGGACCTGCACCTGGGCACGCCCGGCTGCCGTGCCGATGCGCTGCTCGATTTCCTGCGCCACGTCGAGAGCGACACGCTGTTCCTGGTCGGCGACATCGTCGACGGCTGGCAGCTGCGGCGCAGCTGGTACTGGCCGCAGGCGCACAACGACGTGGTGCAGAAGCTGCTGCGCAAGGCGCGCAAGGGCACGCGCGTCGTCTTCATCCCCGGCAACCACGACGAGTTCGCGCGCCGCTACGTCGGCCATGAGTTCGGCGGCATCGAGGTGGCCGAGGAGTGGGTGCACGAGACCGCCGATGGCCGCAAGCTGTGGATCCTGCACGGCGACCTGTTCGACGGCGTGATCCAGTGCGCCAAGTGGCTGGCCCACGTCGGCGATACGCTCTACGAGTTCACGCTCAAGCTGAACCGCCACCTCAACTCGCTGCGCGCACGCATGGGTCTGCCGTACTGGAGCCTCTCGAAGTACCTGAAGCTGAAGGTCAAGCGCGCCGTCAGCTTCATCGGCGATTTCGAGAACGCGGTCGCCCGCGAGGCGCGCCGCCGCGGCGTGCAGGGCGTCGTCTGCGGGCACATCCACCATGCCGAGCTGCGCGACATCGACGGCATCACCTACGCGAACGACGGCGACTGGGTCGAGAGCCTGACCGCGCTGGTCGAGCATGCCGACGGGCGGCTCGAGATCATCGACTGGGCGCAGCAGCTGCGCGACCGCGAGCCGCAGGCGGCGCMGGCCACACCAGCCGTCGCGGAGGCCGCATGAGGATCCTGCTGGTCACCGATGCCTGGAAGCCGCAGGTCAACGGCGTCGTCACGACGCTGGTCGAGCTGCAGCAGGGCCTGGCGGCGTTGGGGCACGAGGTGCTGATGATCGAGCCCTCGGGCTTTCGCCGCTTCGCGTGCCCGGGCTACCGCGAGATCGAGCTCGCGTGGCGGCCGGGGCGCGAGGTGTCGCGCCGCATCGACGCCGCGCTGCATGGTGGCGAAAGTGGGGGCGGTGTCGATGCGATCCACATCGCCACCGAAGGGCCGCTGGGCGGCGCGGCGCGCAAGCACTGCATCAAGCGCGGCCTCGCCTTCACGACCGCCTTCCACACCCGCTTTCCCGAGATCCTGGCGCGCGCGCTGCACCTGCCCGAGCGCTGGGGCTATGCCTGGTTCCGCCGCTTCCACGCGAAGTCCGCCGGCATCATGGTGCCGACGGCCGGCATGTTCGACATCCTGCAGGGCTACGGCTTCAAGCCGCTGCGGCGCTGGTCGCACGGCGTCGACCTGGGCCTGTTCGAGCCGGTGCCGCAGGCCGACTTCGGCCTGCCGCGGCCGGTCTTCCTGCACGTGGGCCGGCTCAGCTACGAAAAGAACCTGGAGGCCTTCCTCGACCTCGACCTGCCGGGCTCGAAGGTGGTCTACGGCGTCGGCCCGCTGCAGGAGCGGCTGCAGCGTGAGTACCCGCAGGTGCACTGGCGCGGCGTCGTCACGCGCCCGGAGTTGGCGCGCATCTACAGCGCGGCCGACGTATTCGTGTTCCCCGGCCGCTCGGAGACCTTCGGGCTGGTGATGCTGGAGGCGCTGGCCTGCGGCACGCCGGTCGCCGCCTACCCGGTGGCCGGACCGCTCGACGTGGTGGGGCCGCAGGGCGATGGGCGCGATGGCGGCGTGTTGCACGACGATCTGCGCACCGCGGCATTGAAGGCGCTGGAAATCCCGCGCGATCGCGCCCGCGAGCGCGCGCTGCAATTCGGCTGGGAGCCGGTGTGCCGCGAGTTCCTCGATCACCTGGTGCCGGCCCGGCCCAGCGCTGACATGGGTGTCACGAAACCGACGCAAAACCTTCATAAACTCGTCGGATGACCCCGTCGACCGTTGCTTCGCCGGCACCGCTGATGCCAGCGCTGCTGAACCGTGAAAGCGCCATCCTCGAGTTCAACCGCCGCGTGCTGGCCCAGGCCCGGCGCGAGGATGTTCCGCTGCTCGAGCGCTTGCGCTACATCTGCATCGTGTCGTCCAACATGGACGAGTTCTTCGAGGTGCGCTTCGCCGACTACATCGAGGCGGTGCGCCAGCCCGGCGCCGGCGTCTCGGCGCGCGACCTGGCGACGGTGGCCGCCGAGGCCCACCTGCTGATCGACGACCAGTACCGCTGCTTCAACGACGAGGTGATGCCGGCGCTGAAGCAGCAGGGCATCCAGATCCTGAACCACAGCGACCGCAACGAGGCGCAGCGGCGCTGGGTCGACACCTTCTTCCAGCGCCAGGTGCGGCCGCTGCTGGTGCCGGTGGGGCTCGATCCGTCGCACCCGTTCCCGCAGGTCGCCAACAAATCGCTGAACTTCATCGTGCGGCTGGGCGGCAAGGATGCGTTCGGGCGCGAGAACACGATCGCGATCGTCAAGGTGCCGCGCGTGCTGCCGCGCGTGATCCGGCTGCCCGATGACATCGCCGGCAAAGGCCAGGCCTTCGTGCTGCTGACCAGCGTGATCCGCGCGCACCTGGCCGAGCTGTTCCCCGGCCGCGAGGTCGAGGCGTTCTCGCAGTTCCGGCTGACGCGCGATTCCGACCTCGCGGTCGACGAGGACGATGTCGCCAACCTGCGCCAGGCGCTGCGCTCGGGCCTCACGACGCGCCATTTCGGCCAGGCGGTGCGGCTGGAGGTGGTGAACACCTGCCCGCCGGAGCTGTCGGAATTCCTGCTGATGCAGTTCGCGTTGCCGCAGGCGGCGCTGTACCACGTGAACGGACCGGTGAACCTGGTGCGGCTGAATGCGCTGATCGACGGCGCCGATGCGCCGGCGCTGCGCTTCCCGCCGCATGACGCGCCGTGGCCGGCGGGGTTGTCGCGCGACGAATCGATCCTCGAGCGGCTGCGCCGCGGCGACGTGCTGATGCACCACCCGTTCGAATCGTTCGAGCCGGTGGTGCAGTTCCTGCGCGAGGCGGTCGAAGACCCCGACGTGCTCGCGATCAAGCAGACGATCTACCGCACCGGCAGCGAATCGCCGCTGATGGATCTGCTGATCGACGCGGCGCGGCGCGGCAAGGAGGTGATGGCCGTCGTCGAGCTGAAGGCGCGCTTCGACGAAGAGGCGAACATCAACTGGGCCGAGCGGCTGGAGGCCGTGGGCGCACAGGTGGTGTACGGCATCGTCGGCCTGAAGACGCATGCCAAGCTGCTGCTCGTGACGCGCCGCGAGGACGGCCGGCTGCGCCGCTACGGCCACCTGTCGACCGGCAACTACAACCCGAAGACCGCGCGGCTGTACACCGATGTCGGCTGCCTGACGGCCGACGCGGAGATGACGGCTGACATCGACGCGGTGTTCCAGCAGCTCGCGAGCCTGGGCAAGATGCGCCCGCTGCGCCAGCTGCTGCAGGCGCCGTTCACGCTGCACAAGCAGATGCTCGCGCACATCCACCAGGTGGCCGATGCGGCACGGCAGGGCAAGCCCGCGCGCATCGTCGTGAAGATCAATGCGCTGACCGACGTGCCGCTGATCGAGGCGCTGGTGGCGGCCGGCCAGGCCGGTGCCGACATCGACCTGATCGTGCGCGGCGCCTGCATGCTGCCGCCGGGCATCGCGGGCCGGACCGACCGCATCCGCGTGCGCTCGGTGGTGGGCCGGCTGCTGGAGCATTCGCGCGTGCTGTACTTCCGCTGGGGCGCGGGCGAGGCGGACGAGGCCTTGTTCATGTCGAGTGCCGACTGGATGGGGCGCAACATGTTCCGCCGCATCGAGGTGGCCTGGCCGGTGCGCGATGCGGCGATGCGGCAGCGCGTCATCGACGAATGCCTGGTGCCCTACCTGCACGACGGCAAGGACGCCTGGAGCCTGCAGTCGGACGGCAGCTACCGGCGGATCGGCACCGATGGCCCGAGCGCACAGCAGGCGCTGATGACATTGAGGGTGGCGAAGCAAGCGGGGTGATAGCCATGGACCTGATCCTGTGGCGCCATGCAGAGGCGCATGTGTTGCGCGATGGCCAGGACGACCTGGAGCGCACGTTGACACCGAAGGGCGAGCGCCAGGCGCAGCGCATGGCCGAGTGGCTGAACCACCGGCTGGCGCATTCGACGCGCATCCTGGTGAGCCCGGCGGTGCGCACGCAGCAGACCGCGAAGGCGCTCGACAAGTCGTTCAAGACACTGGCGGCGCTCGCGCCCGATGCGGCGGCCGATGCCGTGCTGAAGGCCGTGCGCTGGCCCGACGCGACCGAGCCGGTTCTGGTGATCGGTCACCAGCCGACGCTGGGGCAGGTGGCGGCGCTGCTGCTGAGCGGGCAAGCGCAGGAGTGGTCGATCAAGAAGGGCGCGGTGTGGTGGCTGCGCCGGCGCGACCGCGACGGTGTCGTCGACACCGTGCTGCAGGCGGTGCAGGCGCCGGATTGCCTGTAGCGCAGCGGTCAGCGGGGGAGGCTGACTTCGGCGAGCCCATTCATCACGTGGTCGATCAGGTTGTCGAGGCGGGGGCACATCRTTGGCTGCGTGCGGTTGCTCAGGTGCTTCACCTGATCCTTCACCGCCAGCGTGGGTTGCCTCGCTTCCTGGGTCAGGCGGTGGCCCTCGAACTCGACCTCGAGCGAGGGGGGCGGTGCATGCGATGCGGTCGATACGCTGCCGGTGACTGCACGGTTGATGACGGACATGTTCCGCTCCTTCGACTTCCGGTTGAAAGACTCTGCTGATCGGCCTCAAACCATCAGCTGCAGCGCCAGTTCCCGCGCATCCATCGGCGGGAATTCGCTGACCTCGATCACTTCGGCGTTCTCGACATCCGGGCCGGACGCGATCATCTGGCCGAGCGTCGACAGGTTGTCGAGGAACAGCTTGAGCCAGTTGGCGAACTTCACGTCGTCGAGCTGTTCGACCGGTGCGCTCGCCAGCTGAAGCACGCTGCCGGTGGATTCATGCCAGTGCAGTGCCGACGTGAAGCCTTCGGCATCGGTGCGGTCGGCGCTGGCCTGCCAGCGGTCTTCGTCGAAGACCTGCTCCGGGCCGAAAGGCATCGTGCCGGCTTCGGCGAACAGGTGGATGCGGGATTCGACCGGCTCGTGCAGCAGGCTCACGACGTACTTGCCGTCTGCCACCAACTGCAAGTGGCCTTCACTGTCGAACTCGAAATGCACGCCACCGACCCGGCGGGAGAAGCCGTCCATCAAGTTCTTCAGGGTGTTGCTCATGGATCGAGAAGCCCGGACGGGCCGAGAGATTCCGTGCGAACTGAGTGACCGCGACGTGCGGCGGGTTCCATCGATCGAAAGGACATTCGTACCCGGGGGACGCACCCCCGGTGCGGTTGGCATTTGTTGACCTTTTGGGTCGGTGACCTGTGCGGCAATGCCTTACGTCACGTGACAACCTGAGCCGATAGTCCACGGGTGCAGTGACGCATCACGCACACAACGACAGATGAGGTGCTCATGCCCTGGTTGGATGCTGAAAAAATTGCTGCTGCCGTTCTCGCTGCCACGCTGGGCGGCTTCGCTGCAGGACAGGCGTGGGCGCAGGTCGACGAGCCGATCCGGCCGATCCCGCTCGATGTGCGGCTCGATGCGCGCAAGGTGGCGCTCGGCGACCGGCTGTTCCACGACAAGCGCCTGTCCGGCGAYGACACCATCGCCTGTGCCAGCTGCCATTCGCTCGATCGCGGCGGTGTCGATGGCCGCGTCAGCGCGGTCGGCATCGGCGGTGCGGTCGGTCCGATCAACGTGCCCACGGTGCTGAACAGCGGCTACAACTTCCGCCAGTTCTGGGACGGCCGCGCCGGCTCGCTGGAAGAGCAGGCGGCCGGCCCGGTGCACAACCCGAAGGAGATGGGCAGCAACTGGCCGCAGGTCATCGAGAAGCTCGGGCGCGACAAGGCGCTCGTCGCGGCCTTCGACGAGTCGTACCGCGACGGGCTGCAGCCGCGCAACATCCAGGACGCGATCGCGGTGTTCGAGCGATCGCTGACAACCCCGAACGCGCGCTTCGACAAGTACCTGCGCGGCGACAAGACGGCGCTGCGCAGCGACGAGCTGCAGGGATACCAGCTGTTCAAGAGCTACGGCTGCGTCGCCTGCCACCAGGGCGTGAACGTCGGCGGCAACATGTTCCAGGTGTTCGGCGTGATGGGCGACTACTTCGCCGGCCGCGGGCAGCCGACCGCCGCCGACATGGGGCGCTACAACGTCACGCACAACGAGGCGGACCGCCACATGTTCAAGGTGCCCAGCCTGCGCAACGTGGCGCTGACGGCGCCGTACTTCCACGACGGCTCGGCCCGCACGCTCGACGACGCGGTGGACACGATGTTCCGCTACCAGCTCGGCCGGCCGGCCTCGCAGCAGGACAAGGCGTTGATCGTGAAGTTCCTGCACACGCTCACCGGCGAGCTTCGCGGCCGCTCGCTCGAGCCCCGCCTCCAACCCTGAACGAGCGCCCTCCCATGATCACGATCAACAAGCGAACCTGGGTGAACCTGCTCGTCGGCGGCGTGCTGGCGGTGGTGTTGGCGCTGCTGGTGAACAAGACCTCGGACGTGAACCACGTCGAGTACGGCGAGATCGGCACCCTGCTGCGCCAGCTCAAGCAGATCGACGCCGAATGGAACGTCGACGTGCTGCGCTCGAAGACGGGGCTGAATGCGAGCTACGACCCGGTGGCGAGCCCGCTGCCGGTGATCGAGTCGCTCGACGACCTGCTGCGCAGCAAGACCGACCGGTTCTGGAGCGGTCGCGGCGACAGTGCCGAACGCATCCTGCCGCTGCTCGACACCTACCGGCAGCTGATGAGCTCGAAGGTGGAGCTGATCGACCGCTTCAAGTCGCAGCATTCGATCCTGCGCAACTCCACCCGCTACCTGCCG